>JBLMVP010000045.1:0-2551 GCA_050256755.1 Sphingobacteriales bacterium
AGTTATTAGCTGGTGGAAGGCAGGACCGTATTGTTGCAAAAGACACTATTCTCCCTCCCAAAAGCGGTAAAACGCAGGTAAAAGTGTATTGTGTTGAAGACGCCAGATGGAGCAAAGAAAAAAAATTTAAACATGCAGGTTATGGCGATGCAGCATTAAGAAAGTTATTAGATTCGGCCGGCAACCAAAAAATGATATGGAACGAAATAAGTCGCCGTTTCCGTAAACGGAAACTATATTCAAAAACAAATTCCTATCTCGCATTAATGGGTGAAAAAGTAATGGTGGATACCAGTAATTTATATTTTGAAAACTTATTACCAAAATTCCGCAGCAGCGACAGCAGCATGATTGGTTTTGTAGCAGTAACCGCTAACCAGATATTAGGTGCTGATGTTTTTATTTCACCTGAATTATTTTTCAACAACCTTGAAGTAACCCTCAAACTTTATATTGATGGTGCTGTGGCTGCAGGCTCCCCTCCTGTTATACCGGTAAAAAATATCAAAGATTACTGCGAACAATTATTCAGTCCTAAAACGCAGGATAAATTTTTAAGGCGTTATGGTAATGCACTTTGTTATAATGGCCAGGTAATTCATATAACGAGTTATTGAATGTTGTAACTTTCCCCCATGTTTTATTTAATTAAAACTCCCTGGTGGTTAAAAAAATTATACCCGGCTTCATTAACCTGGAATATGCCGGGTAACGAAAAAGTTTTATACCTGAGTTTTGACGATGGACCTCATCCAGCCGTTACTCCCATTGTATTAAATACTTTAAAAGCATTTAATGCCAAAGCCACATTCTTTTGCATAGGGAAAAATGTTGTAGAGAATAAAGAAATATATCAACGCATTATTGATGAAGGTCATAAAGTTGGCAACCATACTTTCAATCATCTCAATGGCTGGGAAACAAAAGACGAAGAATATATTGAGAACGTGATGGAGGCAGAAAAATATATTGATTCAAAATTATTTCGTCCCCCATATGGAAGGATAAGCAGATTCAAAATTAGCCTCCTTCAAAAGGCAGGTTTTAATATTATTATGTGGGATGTATTGAGTGGAGATTTTGATAAAGAAAAAACAAAAGAAAGATGTACCGAAAATGTTTTGTTACAAGCACAACCAGGAAGTATTGTTGTTTTCCATGACAGTGAAAAAGCTTTTGAAAGAATGAACTATACTTTACCAATTGTATTAGAAAAATTTTCTGAAAAAGGATTTACGTTTAAAACGATTACTATATAAAAACTACTGTAAATAAAAATGTTACACTGCTGTAAAAAAGTAGGGCCTGGGTAGAAACCCTGGCCCGTTTTTAATCCGTACCCTATGAAAACTGGGCCTAAGTTCGATACTTTTTCTGAAACTTACAACACTTTTTTTCCGGGGTATGGGTTTGCCACAAGGTGGCTTATCTTAATGTTATCTCTATTGTTTGTCCGTTTGCAGTAATGGTGGCTTTATTATCACATGTTCCGTTACCATAATTCAATACGGCGCTGTTAGTATTTCTTGTCAAACTAACAACACCCTTTACAATCCAACGACAATCACCTTTTCGTATAAGTTTCTCTATAACAGTTGCAGACCATGTTATTCCTGCGGAATTTGAACCGCTTTTAGCACCTGTAATTTCAAACACATCATCGAAAGGCCAGCGTGGAGTGCCATTCCCTTCTACCTGAACAACTATTTTATTACTGTCCCAGGTAAACCATTTACCATTAGGTCTAGTAATTTTTGCTCCGCTAACAACAATATTAAAGCTGCGGCTATTGGAAGTGCTGGTATTGACAATTTTGTGAGTGCCTTCTACTTTAAAGCTGTCAACCATGTAATTTTCAAATGTGGTAGTAACTGAATTACCTGGTTCGGCCAGGTGACCAGTAAATACAGATATAATTTTACCACTTCTTGTTTTACCGTCAAGGCCGGTACAAGCTGTACCAAAATCAATTGTAACGGTTTTAGGAAATACCCCAACTGTTGCAGGAGATACGGTTACGGTAAAGCAACGGCCAACGCTGTCTTCTCTTCCAAAAATTCCGGCACCATCTACTAAACCCAGGCTTTCGCCGGCATTAATACTAATTACATTGTCGTACACGTCATTAAATTCCGCCTCAGCTTCAGCGTCATTTTGTGTAGCTTCTACTGTTGCAGCTGTTTCTTCCTGTGAGTTATTTACACTGGAGTCTTTTTTACAGGATACAAAAGTTACTCCACCGATTAATAATAAAGCCAATATGGCTTTAGTTAACGAACTCATTGTTTTCATGGCTTACAAGTTTTTATTAAGTTTTAATTGGTTACAACACGTATTGAGACCCTGTGTTATCCAGTTGGTTTAAAACAGCGTTAAAAAATTTTAAAGTAGGTTTGCCGGGCATTTGCTAAATTTTTGAAGTAATGGCCGAAATCATTGACACCCACACCCATTTATACCTTTCTGAGTTTAAAAACGATATAGATGCAGTTATTGAAAGAGCAGCCAAAGAAGGGGTATCCCGCCTTTATTTACCCAATATAGATAATGA
>JBLMVP010000046.1:0-6371 GCA_050256755.1 Sphingobacteriales bacterium
TCTCAGTTTTCTATTTTAATTAATTAAGCTTCCGCTTCTTCACTAAAAATCTTTGCTGCACTTTCAGTCAACACTAATACTTCAGCATTAACTAAATCATATGTATTCATATCGCTCAGTAAAGTTCCCTCTACTGAAGGCATATTACGCAGGCTTAAATACAGGTTATCATTATACTCAGGTATCACTACCAAAGCTTTTTTACCATTAATATTCAGACTGTTTAAAATACCTGCAAATTCTTTTGTTTTAGGAGCTGCCATTGTAATATCTTCTATCACTACAATTGCATTTTCTTTAGCTTTATAAGAAAGAGCAGACATTTTAGCTACGTCTTTAGTCTTACGGTTTAATTTAATATCGTAACCGTGAGGTTTTGGTCCGAAGATAGTACCACCACCTTTATACAAAGGATTACGGATATTACCTTTACGGGCACCACCAGTACCTTTTTGACGATGAAGTTTACGGCTTGCACCTTTTACTTCAGCACGTGTTTTAACCTTGTGTGTACCCTGGCGTTGAGCACCCATGTATTGTTTTATTGCCAGGTAAATTACGTGGTCATTTGGCTCTACACCAAAGATTTCCTCCGGCAACTCGACTGTGCGACCGGTTTTTTGACCCTTTATACTTAATACATCTACTTGCATCGTAACTTCGTTTATTTGGTAATGCACATTAACTGTGCGTTTACTTTTGTATTAATACTATTGAACCGTTGTGGCCCGGAACAGAACCACTAACAAGGATATAATTCTTTTCAGCAAAAATCTTAACCACTTTTAATCCTTTTGTTTTAACCCTGTCACCACCCATACGACCAGCCATACGAACACCTTTCATTACACGGGAAGCATCAGATGAGTTACCCAAAGAACCCGGAGCTCTCTGACGATCATGCTGACCGTGAGACGCCTGGCCCACACCGGTAAATCCATGGCGCTTAACAACACCCTGGAAACCTTTACCTTTTGTGGTACCTACTACTTCAACCTTATCACCTTCGGCAAAAATGTCAACAGTAATAGTTTCACCTAAACTCTTTTCTATGGAATAATCGCGGAATTCTTTGACAAACTTCTTTGGAGAAGTGCTTGCTTTGGCAAAATGATTTTTTTGTGCTGCGTTTGTCTGCTTTTCTTTCTTATCGCCAAAAGCTAATTGGAGGGAATTATAACCGTCGGAATCTGTAGTCTTAACCTGTGTAACAACACAAGGACCAGCTTCAATGATGGTACAAGCGGTTTGCTTGCCATCGGAACCGAAGATGCTGGTCATCCCAATTTTTTTTCCAATAATACCTTTCATTTTATTTCAATTTATACTGTGGGCTGAAAGGACAGTTGGGCCGTACCTCTGCGGTACTTTTAACTTCAATCCCCGTTTGCCTATGGCACTTTCCATATTGGAGTTACCTAAGGAAAACAAACCCGGAACAGCTTGTTTTTATGTTCAACCTTTATTATTAATTACAGGAAGATTGCTCCGCCTGCTTATTTTACATCCAGCGGCCTGTGGTTGCACAGGCTTAGAAAAATAATTTATTAAAAGAACTTTGTTTTAGATTGGTCTGACGTCCCCGTCTGACCAGTAATTACGCCTTAATCTCAACCTCAACACCACTGGGTAAGTCCAGCTTACTTAAAGCATCCACCGTACGGCTTGAAGAAGTGTAGATATCCAGTAAACGTTTATGAGTAGCTAACTGGAACTGTTCACGGCTCTTCTTATTTACGTGTGGTGAACGGAGTACAGTAAAAATTTTCTTTTTAGTAGGCAAAGGAATAGGTCCTGTTACCACGGCACCTGTACTGCGCACAGTTTTTACGATCTTTTCGGCAGATTTATCTACCAGGTTATGGTCGTAAGACTGTAATTTAATTCTGATTCGCTGAGACATACTGTAAATACCCAATTTTATTTGGGAGTGCAAAGGTAGGGGGCACAATCTTATTTGCCAACTATTTGAGAAATATTTTTCGATTATTTCCTGTTATGTTCACTTAATAATCAGGATTTAGCACATAATAGTTCCATTTGCAAAGAAAAGAACAGTAAAATTAATAACAATCGTCTTTAAAAAGTGATACCGGCAAAGATTTGCAGGGCCTGGCTGCGCCATTTAGCTGAATTGGCTACATTACTGATATTAGAGAGACCTATTTCATACCTCGCTCCTATATGGACTGCAGGCAACTGGAACCATATTCCCCCAAGCAGGGAGAAATCCCCTTTTTTGAAAATATCGAGATTAGGATTTTTAAGGCTGTCCACTTTTGAATTTAATAATTGGGCCCATTGTGGCCCTGCCTGTAATTTAACTCTTTGCGATGGGCCAATATCAATATTCAGGAGGATGGGGATTTTTAAATAATCAAGCCGGGCTTTCTTTTGTCCCCCATCTAAAAATAAATCATCGTATATAATGGTATTATCATTTGATATTTCACCGGATGATTGAGCAAAATTTACTTCTGGTTGCAGCCCAAACCTGGTGGAAAAATTCCATTGAATAAATCCGCCTAACTGGTAATTATAACGAAACTGCTCCCTGAAGGGACTTCCTTCTATCTTATTAATATTTACTGTTCCTTTAAAACCAATCCTGAATTTGGCTTCATATTCCCTGTCGAGGTTTTTATTTTTCTGGGCAAACAATGCAGATGACAACAAAAAAATTGCGACAGCAAACAGGTATCTCTTCATAAAATAGATTATTGGTTGTTAACGGCAGAATATATCAAAAATTTCGTGCCAGTTTTTATAAACCAAAATTCCGCTGTAGCGGGAAAATGTTTTAATAAATATTATCATAACTGGATAATTACCACCTTTTATATTTTCAGTAGCCAGGCTTTGGAGTTAAAATGGCTGACAATATTGTTGTGCAATCAGGCCAAACAACTGATGCTGGAGAAATAGCCTTATCTGCATAACTAAAAAGTTATGCTGCTGATGACTAAGCTATAAAAGAAAAGCTGTCCAAATGGACAGCTTTTCTTTTTGATTTTTTATTTAAAAAATAAAAGATACCCGGTTAAAGATTCTGAACATAAAGATCATAGGTAATTGTGGATAAGAAAGTATAATCAATCCACACATAACCCTGATCTCCCCAAGTGGTGCCCCATTGGTTGATGGCTTTATAAGCTTTCTTGCTGTCATCATAACCAATAATCGTTACAGCATGCGGGCCATAGAAAGTGGAAGAATATGAACTCCATACAGTTCCGGCCTGGTAATTATAAAAATTGGCATCAGCTGTAAAAGTAAATGTCAGCGGATGTTTATTAAAAAGCATGGTTTTAATTCCTGAAATATCTGTTCCCAGAACCATTGAATAAGATTTGATCCTGTAATTAGCCGCTTCTGTTGTTTGAGCAGAAGTAGGCAGGGTTGTACAGCCATTCTGATCAGAGAAAGGCATCGAATTCCAGGTACAAACACCATTATTAACAAGGAAATTAAGTGTGTTAATTAATGATGAACCGCTGGAACAGCTTGTGCTGGCCTTTGTTTGATTATAAACATATTCAGGGCTAAGAATATTTGAAGCTGTAGAAAATACAGATGCACCTGATTTATAATATTGCTCCACGTCACGGCCATATAAAGTTGCAAAAGTTACACAGGCACCCTCACTACCCTGGTATTGTACAGGAGGCGTACTTAATAACACAGAAGAAGGTAAAGTAGGAGTAATTATAACTGTGGTATTAACTGTTACAGTAACAGAAGAACTACCCTGGTTCCCAGCGGCATCAAAAGCTTTAGCGGTTATTGTATGTAACCCGCTGGTGGTACCGGTATTCCAGGAAAAACTTCCTGATGATCCGCTTTTAGTACCAATAACAGTGCCATCAACACTAACATTAATTGAACTTACTCCAACATTATCACTGCTGCTTACATTAATTGTTACAGTAACATTGGGATCAAATGCCGAATTATTAGCAGGTGAAGTAATAGCTACCGAAGGAGAAGTAAAATCTCCTGCAACATTATTAACACTAACTGTAATAGTTGATGTGGCTTTATTACCTGCCGCATCAGAAGCCGTTACAGATAAGGAATGCGAACCATTAGCAACAGTTGCCGAGTTCCATGAATTGGTAAAAGGCGAGAAATTGTTTGTACTCACTACCGCACCATCAACAGTTAAACTTACTGATTTTACACCAACATTATCGCTTGCATTTACCGTTACATTAACCGTTCCGGTAACAGTTGCTCCATTTGCCGGAGAAGTGATACTAACAGTGGGGGCGGTTCTATCTGTTACATTTCTCCCTTTAAGAAATTCTCCATAAGTTGAAGCCAGTCTGCCGTTTGATGCTAAATAGGCGGAAGAAACAATTAGCGGAACCTTAGCAATTGCAGCATCATCGTCTTCAACAACACCGGATGCTTTCATAAACTGGGGTTCGGTGGTTTGGTTTCCAGAGGATTGATTTAATCCATCTTTTTGACAGGATGTCCAAAAAAGGGCCGTTCCCAATAATACGGGTAAGGCGAAGCGGATTTTAAGAATTTTCATTTTTTCTGGTTTTACTTTTTTTAAATTTTTTATTTAATTTTTATACTTCAGTTAATAGCGGTGTATTATTTATTATACACTACTTTTTACGGAATTATATTGCCGGTTCTATACAGGTGAACAAGAAAGCCAATAAATAATTTCTTAATTGATAAGGCGGAAAATCGGAAACATGAGTAATACCAGGGCTGACGGTCAAAGGTTCTTCGGGGGGATCTGATATTGAACTTACTGATACTTTTACAAAAGTAAGATTCAGCGGGTTAAGTTTTCATATCAAAAGTACCCGATTTTTTATGTATTATCTACCACGATAAAATACCAATTTCCGGGTTGAAGAATTACAATAACTATGCCTTAATTATATTTTGAACAATAATTGTATTTTTTGATTAAGGGTATAAGTTACTTTTAATCAGCTACTTAATTTCTTTATCCAGATTTTGATGTTGATAAATTGTCTGAATGGGTTATTCATAAACCCTATAAACCAAAAGAAAGGCCTGGCATGCGTTATGCCAGGCTTCTCTTTAAAATAAGGTAATAAGATTATTATGCGTTGACAGGAGTATTTGGTTCTTGTTATGAGCAGGTTATTGTATTAATAATTCATTGTATAAAGGTCATAGGTAATCTTGCCCAAATAATCGTAGTCAATCCAGCTATATCCCTGGTCTCCCCAACTGGTTCCCCACTGGTTAACTACCCTGAAAGCATGTTTGCTGTCGTCATATCCGCATATAGTAATGGCATGCGGAGCATAATAAACCGTTCCGCTGGTATTCCATATAAAATTTGCATCAGCATTATAAAACAAATTATCTACAGGAATAACAACAACAAGCGGGTGGTTATTTACGAGCATTGTTTTAATAGCTATGGGGTCCTGTGCCACCACCATGGAATAGGATTTGATTTTGTAGTTCAGTGCTTCCGCCGTTTGCTGAGCATCAGGTAAAGTTGAGCAGCCATTTTGGTCAGTATAAGGCATGGAATTCCACGGGCAAATACCATTATTCACCACAAAATTAAGTGCATTAATAAGAGATGAACCACTTGCACAGCTTGAGGAAGCTTTTGTTTGGTCATATAGAAATTCAGGGCTAAAAACATTTGCTGATAAATCATATGTCAGTGAGCCGGAATGATAATACTGTTCTGCTGACCTGGTGTAATAGCCAACTGCAAAAGAAACGCAGGAACCCTCACTTCCCTGGTTGCTAACCTGCGGCATTGCCAATTGATAATTTGCAGGCAAAGGAGGGGGATCTAAAACGGTGATAGTGGTATTTACTGCCACTGTTATTGAATAAGAACAAGAGTTACCGGCTGAATCCCTCGCTGTTGCTTTTAATGTATGCGTTCCATCACCCGCGGTTGCCGTATTCCAGGTAAAATTGTACGGAGAAGTGCCGAGACTATCTATGGTATTCCCATCAACACTCAGGCTAACAGATTTAACCCCAACATTATCTGATGCGGTTACCTGGACTGTAAGAGTATTTGATACAGTTGATGCATTTGAGGGGGAGATTATACTATCAACGGGCGGAATAATATCCCTTTTCACAGGTCTGCCTTTCCGTAGCGATGATAAAATTGAATGTGAAACAAATGATCCGTGCTTTAAAAAGTCTGGTGAAACAAAAAGTGGTACTTTACTTATTAAATTAGGATCATCGGGCACAGCTCCTAAAGATTTTGGTTCACCGCTATTTATTTGCGGGTCATTATTAATTGACTGTTCTTTCTGGCAGGCTGTCCACAAAAAATAAACAGCCGCCAGTAATACTAGCTTTTTGAATGAGGATACAGTTTTCATGGGTTTTCA
>JBLMVP010000047.1:0-7126 GCA_050256755.1 Sphingobacteriales bacterium
AAATGGTAAAAAAAATGATAAACTGACCAAGTGTTGCCGTCATCGAAAGTTTGCGATTCAGCAAACCACCCTGCAACAGCACCATTCGAAGTACGGATTTGTTTTAATTTGTTGACAGGCTTTGTACTAAAATAATAATTTCTAACAGAAAAGAAGAAAATTAATAAAGAAACTATTAAGCTACCAAGGATTTTTGCATCTCTATCCAACGTTCTCTGTCTATCTCGTAGATGCAGTTGATATTTTGAATTTCGCCGTAGTAAGCAAGGGGGGCTGTTCCCACTAATTTTCCGCCCAATTTTTCCATCGCTTTTCTTGAACGCATATTGTTTTCGCCCACATGAAAAATTACTTTGTCAACAAACTGAAAGGAATGGTCAAGCATCAGGTTTTTCATTGAGCGGTTATAATGGCGCCCCCAGCAATGGCGGGCAATAAAAGTATAACCAATTAAAACAGATTTATTGTTTTTATCATAATCATAAAAACGTGTGCAGCCAATAATTTCATTTGTGTGTACATGGTAAACAGCAAAGGCGCCTCCGGATTCAATAGCTCCTTTAAAATAATTTTGAAAGACTTCTCTTTGATAACGTGTTTTACTGGGATGCTGTTCCCATATCAGCGGGTCAGAGGCTACTTTATATAATTCTTCAAAATCGTCTTCTTTTAAAGGACGCATCTTTACCCATTCATTTTCTAATATTGGCTGTAAGTCAAATGGCATTATTGGTTTATTTATGAGAGGTAAAATTAATTGAAGCAAGATTAATTAAATCATATCAGATGGGGAAAAAAGATCGGTATCAGTTTGTTATTGGTTAGGCGCCCAGCGGCAGAAGAAAGATGATCAGCCATTCAGCAATATCAATTCAATTATTAATTACGCCGGATTAAACTTCTTAAAGAACCATACTTTTAAAAGATCGGCAGTAAGGATATATGAAGCAACAATTAATAACATGGCACCAAGATTAATTATTGGCAAAGGCGTTAAGCCAATATTATCGGCAAAAGGTAAATAAGGAAGTCCGATGGTTAGAATTAAAGCCATAAGGCTAAAGATAAAAAGATACTTCCCCGGTCTGCTTTTGAAAAAATTCTTATGTGTTCGGATGATGAAAACAATGAAAAGCTCAGAGAGGACGGACTCTATAAACCAGCCGGTTTGAAATTCTGATTCCTTAACTTTTAATAGAAAATAAAGTGTGAGAAATGTAATTAAATCAAAAAGAGAACTGTGAATGCCGAAAAAAACCATGTAATTACGAATAAGTTTTAGGTTCCATTTTCCGGGTTTTTCTAATTGCTCATTATCTACATTATCAGTTGTAACAGTGAGAAATGGAAAATCAGTGAGAAAATTTGTTAATAGTATTTGTTTGGGAAGCATAGGTAAAAAAGGTAATGCCAGAGAAGCTGCGGCTACACTGCACATATTGCCAAAAGTAGAACCCGTACTGATGTATAGATATTTCAGCGTATTGGCAAATGTTTTTCTTCCCTCTTTAATACCATCAGCCAGAACCATTAAATCTTTTTCCACCAAAACAAAATCAGCTGCCTCTTTTGCGATATCCACTGCGTTATTGACGGATATTCCTACATCGGCAGCATTAATGGCTGAGACATCATTTATTCCATCACCAATATATGCTACTGTATATGATTTTCTCAGCGACTGAATAATCCTTTCTTTTTGCTGCGGTTCCACTTCAGCAAAAATGTGTACTTCTTTTACTTTTTGTTTTAAAGCCTCGGGGCTTGTTTTTAAAAGTTCCTGCCCCGTTATTACTACGGGGTTTTTAATTCCAATACTTTGTGCAATAGCTCCGGCCACATTTTTATTATCACCGGTGATAATTTTAAGATTAACCTGTAATTTTTTTAATTCATCAATCGTTTCGATAATGCCCTTTTTAACAGGGTCCTGCAGTAAAATAAAACCCGCATAAATCATTTCAGCTTCATCTTCTTTTGAAATATTCGTTGTATCAATACTCTTATAACAAATGGCAATAACTCTTAAACCACTTATACCAAATTGTGAAAACCTGTTTTCTATTTCCTGTAAATGTGCTTGTAAACCAGTAACACTACCATCTGCTAACCTAAGTTTTTTGCAAGTCCTTATAATATTTGTAAAAGCACCTTTGCTGATAAGTAGTTTTTCTGTACCCGTGTTAATGGCAATGCTTAATCTTTTACGGATAAAATCGTAAGGAATTTCTCCTGTCTTTTCGGGTATTTCTTTTTCTTCAAATGGTATTTTTTTCAAAGCCTCATCAATCGGGTTGGAATAACCCGTTTCAAACATTGCATTCCAGTAAGCAAGTCGTTTTACAAAATCACTTTCTTTTCCCTCACTGTCTGTAAGTCCCGAAACCTGTATCGTTCCCTCTGTAATCGTTCCTGTTTTATCGGTGCATAATAAATTTACTTCACCTAAATTTTGAATGGAGTTGAGCTTTTTTACAATTACTTTTTTATTCAGCATCCGTTTTGCTCCCGCACTCATGGCAATGGTAGTAATCGCCGGTAATAATTCAGGAGCCATTCCTACAGCTAAAGCAAGCGCAAACAAAGCCGATTCAAAAAAACCTTTATGGAAAAACAGGTTGACTGCTAAAATAAACAGTGATAAAACCAGTGTTATTTTCATTAAAAAATAGCCAAAGTCCTTAATCCCTTTTTCAAAAGTGGTCTCCATTGTAAGAGATGCACGTTGTGCAATATTTCCAAAAATAGTATCACTGCCGGTATTAATAGCCAACGCCTTTGCTGTTCCGCTTACAATACTTGTGCCTTCCCAAAGACAGTTACTTCGCTTTGCGAGTTCTGTTTCCTGGCCTAATACACCGGCTTCTTTTCTCATAGGAAAT
Organism: Sphingobacteriales bacterium; assembly: GCA_050256755.1. GTDB lineage: Bacteria > Bacteroidota > Bacteroidia > Chitinophagales > Chitinophagaceae > AWTP1-9. The sequence goes on from JBLMVP010000047.1 coordinate 2,883, forward strand.
GATTCGCCGGTAAGGCTTGCTTCGTTAACGTGTAGTTCATTTGCCTCCATCAGCAAACAATCTGCCGGAATCATATCACCTGCGTTAAACACAACCACATCGCCACAAACAATATGTATTGCATCAATTTCCTGCTGGCGGCCATCTCTCAATACATCTGCCTTTAATGCAATCATTGATTGCAGTTTTTCCACCACTTTTCCAGCCTTTCTTTCCTGGAAGAAGCTGAGCAGACCGGTTGATAAAACGATAAACAGAATAATAAACACATCAGAAGTATCGCCAAGAAAACCGGAAAGAATAACGGCCCCGATAAGCAATAGCATCAACGGACTTTTAAACTGGCCAATAAAAAGCAATGCATCTTTTTGAAAACGGGATTGAGTTATTCTTTTTTTACCGGATGATTGAAGAAATATTTTTTCTGCTGCCGATTGTGATAAACCGTTAGCCGAACTATTTAATTGTTTAAACCAGTAACCAACATCAAATTGCCAAAACTTCTTGGTATCCTGAGCCTGCATAAATAGTTTTCTTCTTTATTTGATCTTGAAGATAACAAGTTTTGTCAGGCATTGGTTGTTAATAAGGGGTGATTGCCAACGAAGAATAGTTGCCGGAAAATAAAAAAGAAGATTACCCTTTTGGGAAAGGAAAGTTTATGTACCGGCGAAGAAGTAGGATAGTCGTTGATCAAACGATTAGCAACGGCAGAAAAAATAACCGGTCTTAAAGACTTGCAATAAGACCGGTTAATTCCAAAAACAATTAATTATCCAGACTAAAAGGACGAATTGCTGGATAAAAAAAGAAAAGAGAAAATTTAATACAATTTAATTTACACTCCCGCTATTGCTGGTAATGGATAAAGTATTATTTCAGGGAATATCTAATATCTGGTCGATGCGTCCATAATAGATTTTACTTCCGAAACAGTATTTATGGGAAAATTACCCAGCCTTGCATGTTCCCGAATCACTTCTTCACTCTCTGCCATATGAACGCAGTAGATTTTATCACCCGTAATATATGATTCTACCCAGTGATAAGGTTTACCCAATTTGGTCATAGCCTCACAGGAAGTTTGAGAAATGCCTTGTAGTTCTTCGGGAGAAAGATTTCCAGCGCCTGGCAGGTTCCTTTCAATAACAAATTTTTTCATACCAATATTTTTTAATGATTTAAAAATGATAACAAAATTGGGAAGACTGCTCTAATTAGATGACAGAGGTGTTCCCTATATTAGTATGAAAAATTCCCTATTTTATGATATCCAATCTAATAGCTTCCTGCACTGCTTTTATACGTGAGTTCACATCGAGTTTGAACAGTATGGCTGAAATATGATGATCAACAGTTTTAGCCGATATAAAAAGTTTGGCGGCAATTTCTTTATTCTGCATACCTTCTTTTAATAATTGTAAAACATCCAGTTCCCGGCCCGTTAAAAGTGCAGGATTTGATCGGGTGGATTTTCTTATACCCCTGGGAATGCTTTTAATTCCAGAGGTCCTCATTTCAAGTTTCATTTTTTCGTACACAGCATTAGCACCCAGCCCCTGAACGATTGTGATTGCTTTTCTTTTATCAGCATCACTTCCTTCAGATAATGCGAGTGTCTGTTCAAAAGGACAACCTGATTTTTCCCATAATGCGGCTGCTTTCTGAGCCATTGTTACACTACCTGTTTCGTAGCCTGCAAATTTATCTTTAAGTGGCAGATGTTGTTTTCTTGCTTTCCACAGCCAAAAAGCAAATTCACTGTTTTCGTAAACATTGTTTCTCTGCCCAACCATACTTATAGCACTATCAAGATCTGCATTTTCGATAAAACTTTTTCCTGTTATCCATTCATATTCCAGTAAAGCTACCAATGCAGGAATAATTCTTCGCAACTCAATAGTTTCAAACGCTTTCGTTTTTGCCTCAAGTAGAAGGGGAAGTACATCTGGTTCGCCCCTTCTCATTTTAATCGTTGCCGCAATTACAAGAGCACCAATTTTAACAATAGATGCCTGGTCTTCATTTTTAATAAGATTATCTGCGACGAGATGGGCTTCCTTCCAATTGCCAGTTTCCAGGTTTATCCTTGCTTTCAAGTATAACATATAGGTTGTCCATGAATCAAGGTCTCTTTCATCGCAATACCGAATACCCGCTTCCAGTGCTTTCTCTGCAAATGCATAATCTTTCATTGAAACCCCGTTATAACCAAGGTTTGTATAAGCACGGGCCACATGCTCGTGATAAGAATTTTTTAATGCAATGGCCAGGCTTTGTTGTAACAGCTCAATGCCTTTTTGTAAAGAAGATTTAATTTTCATTTGTACGGAACCAATATTGTTCAAAGCATGAGAAAGGGTTTCTTCATCACCCAGCTCCTTTGCAATTGCAATAGCTTTCTCTCCCCAGTATATACATTCGTCGGTCTCATCCGATAACATTTTTAGCTGTGACATATTGCTGTACGCCATTGCTTTTGTGCTTGAGGAAGGTTGTTTGTCCAAAACCTCAATGGCCTGCCCGCCAAAACTTTCGGCTTGTTTGCGGTTGCCATCAAACCACCAAAGCCGTGATAAAAACCGCATACAATTACCAATCTTCTCAATATCATTTTTCTTCTTCCAGAGATTCAGTGATTTTCCCGTATAAATGATGGCCTCTTTAATCTGGTTGGTGAGATAACATTCATAGGCATACGATTCATAAAATTGAATCAATATGTCGATATCATTTCCCTGGTAATATTCTATGGCAGTTAAATACAATTTGGAGGCTTCTATGTGAGCGCCTACGGATGCTGCCTGCCTGGCGGCCAAAGGTGCATAGCGAACCACTATATCATATTCATTTGCATTTTTTGCGTGATGAATTATTCGCTCGATCTCCTGGTTCTGCTCGAAACTTTCCTGTAACAGATCCAATATTCTTTTATTCAGCAAAACTCTGTTCAGCGGTGATAAGGATGCTTCTATTGTTCTTCGAAATAATTCATGTTTAAAATAGATATGCCCATCATTAATAATAAGAACCCTTTTTCCAAGACAATTTTCAATGGCATCTGCATATAAAGGTTCAAATTTTTCAAGATATTTTATTTCAAAACTTGCAGGTATAACAGACAGCAAGTCCCAAACCTGCTTCGTTTTTTCCTCTGCAATGTTATAGCTGGATAAGATGGAATTTTTAATATTATCAGGCACACCCGGGCTGTAACTCGCTAATATTTCATTTACATAAAAAGGATTGCCCCCGGAAATACTGTAAACATCTTCGCCATTGTACCCTTTTTCGGCAGCCATTTTTTCTACCGCCTGCCTGGATAAAGGTGTAAGTTGTAATCGTGTAAAAGAATCAGGTGGTAACTGGCCCAAAACATTTCTTAAAGGGTGATTAGAATGAATTTCATCATCGCGAAAGGTAAGAATGAACAGGCATCGCAGCTGCGTAATTCGTCTTGCAAAAAATTTTATAAAATCAAGGGTGGCCTCATCTGCCCAATGTATGTCCTCAAATACAATTAGGATTTTTTCTTTTTGATTACACAATTCACGAAAAAATCCGGCAAATAATTCGGAACGCTCTTCAATTGAATGGCTGTTAGGCCACAGATCGCTGTGTACCTGCCACATGATATCATACAGTGGTGCCAATGGACGCGGGGTAAATAATGCGTCACATGCCCCCTGGTAGATATTACAATGATCTTTTTGTTCTTTACAAAAAGCTTTTACCAAAGAAGTTTTACCGATACCTGCTTCACCGCTTACAAATACACAGTGCCCTTCACCGTCAGCAATATTTTTAAATTTTGCCTGCAACAAAGCTAAAAAACCGTCTCTTTCTATCAACTCCATGTCCTCTTTTTTATAAAATGAGACACAAGTTATTCTAAAATAGGGAAAACACCTTACATCCCTTAAGAGAATAGAAGCTTGCTTTGCATCCGAAAAACAATTTTTAACAAAAAAACAAGCTATTAATCATGAAAATTTCCTTTGCACTATTAATGTTAACCATTATTTCCTTTAACCTATCCGCACAATCAGGTAAGGCTGATACAACCCATAAATCCGGGAAACATCTTTATTTAGATGTACACCAGTTGGAACCGGGTAAAGTGAAATATAAAGATGTTGCTGAGGCACATAAAAAAGATTTGGCTGTTGAAAAAAAATATGGGGCCGAATTTTTAAAATATTGGGTTGATGAAGATAAAGGGATGGTATATTGTCTGGTTTCGT
>JBLMVP010000048.1:0-3082 GCA_050256755.1 Sphingobacteriales bacterium
CTGTAAATATTCCTTTATCAATAAGTGAATCAACAATTTTCTTATTCACTTCAAAACTTTCAAACTCTATTGCCATCCATAATCCCTGTGAGCGGATAGCTTTTATTTTTGGATGAATTAACAACTGTTTAAATAAATTTTCTTTTTCTTTTATATCATCAATCAATTTATCATCCAGCAATACTTTCATAGCGGCCATACCTGCAGCACAACAAACAGGATGACCACCAAATGTAGTGATATGTCACAGCACAGGATTATCTGTGAACGCATCCATTAAGTTTTTATCGGCAACAATTGCACCGAGTGGCATGCCACCACCTAATGCTTTACCAAATAAAACAATATCGGGTACTGTATCAAATTGCTGAAAACCCCAGAGAGTTCCTGTACGGCCAAAGCCAGTTTGTATTTCATCTAATATTAATAAAGTACCTGTTTCGGTACAACGATTACGTAATGCTTTTAACCATCCGTTTTGGGGAGCAATAATTCCTGCTTCCGCCTGGACAGTTTCTGCAATTACACAGGCAGATTGTTCAGTAATAAAATCCAACTCTTCAAAAGAATTATAATTCAAATGCAATACATACGGCAATAAAGGCCGAAAAGCATTTCGCCAGTATTCATCACCCATTACACTTAAGGCTCCCTGTGTGGAACCATGATAGGAATTTTTAAAGCCGATGATTTGTGTACGCCCGGTAACCTTCTTGGCCAGCTTCATGGCGCCTTCTGTTGCTTCGGTTCCGGAGTTGGTGAAGTAAACTGAATTTAATGAAGAAGGTAAATTATCAGTCAGCAGTTTGGCGTATTGTACCTGCGGACTTTCTACCATTTCTCCATAAACCATGATGTGCAGGTAGGCATCGAGTTGTTTTTGGATTGCTTCAATCACTTTGGGATGACGATGGCCGATATTACATACGCTGATGCCTGCAATCAAATCAAGATATTCTTTGCCATTAACATCATAAAGTTTGCATCCTTCAGCTTTTACAATTTCTATTGCTAAAGGGGTGGCGGAAGTTTGGGCGATATGTTTTAGGAATAATTCTCTTTGAGTCACGATGACAAATATCGGCAAAGAGATTTATCTTTCGCAAACCTGCCTGACGACAGGGAACACAAAGGGTAAACAAAGACGCAAATAAATTATATAATTTGCAGTTGTGAATAGAATGACAGTAAGATGTCTTCCATCGCTGACATAACAAGTAAAAGAGGTTAATGAATAGCGAACAGAATGTACAAGGGAGTGACACAAGGGACGATGATAAATGATTTAATAGCTGGTAACAAAAAATAAAATTAATTATGAGTGCAATCATTCTTCCGGTACATGGAGTATATCCAAAAATGGGTGATAACTGTTATGTTGCTCCCAATGCCACCATTGTGGGTGATGTGGTGATGGGTGATGATTGCAGTGTGTGGTTTAATACGGTTATTAGGGGTGATGTAAATTTTATACGCATGGGTGATAAAGTAAATGTGCAGGATGGAGCCTGTATCCATTGTACTTACCAGCGTTATGGAACAACAATTGGGAATAATGTTTCTATTGGTCATAATGCTATTGTGCATGGGTGCACTCTATATGATAATGTATTGGTAGGAATGGGTGCTATTGTGATGGATAATGCGGTAGTATACAGCAATACCATTATTGCAGCAGGTGCGGTGGTACTTGAAAATACCATTTGCGAAAGCGGGAGTATTTATGCGGGGGTTCCGGCCAAAAAGGTAAAGGATATTTCTGCGGATTTGATACACGGGGAGATTGACCGGATAGCGAATAACTATGTGAAATATGCAGGATGGTTTAAAAACCCCGAAAAAACAGTGGATGACGAACAATAAAATAACACTTGCACCGTATAATCATATTGATTATTTTTATAATCAATTTATAATCGCAGAATACTATCCGAACTATGATTGCCAGACTTACCAAACCATACACTAACAGCCAGGACCTGGATCAACTGCTACATTATTCACCCAAAGAAGTTCGGTACATTCTGTCAAACTGATAAAAACACCGTGTAATGAAAAGAAGTGTTAACCTATTGAAGCATGCAGCGTTTATTTTTATTGTTGCGTCTTATTTGTACGCTTGTTCGCCTAAGTATGGGTGCCCCAGTAACGGCAAGAATGTGGGAGCTGAGAAATTATTAAGTGGAGAAAAGTTACCAAAGGCGAAGAAGTTTAGAACCTGAGGAAACTAATACCCACACATATGACCCTAACCCTACGAACAGACATCGGTTGTACCGAAGCAATCATTGAAGAAAATTGCGGCTTCGACCGCTTTTACAAAGTTGCTGATATATTGAGCGATTCTCTCAACATATCGTTCACCAACAAAATCGACGATTCCGATTCTTCTTATTGGGATTTCAATTACAAAGGTCAGCGTTTGACGCTCCATTACGACATTTACAATGGTGTATCTATCTTTCCAAGAAAATACCGTAATGCAGTACGAAAAGACAATGAAGCTGTAGTTGAACTGGCCAATGTCCTCAAAAACAAGGTTGCCTGAACGAATTAGTATGATTGATCTTCAATTGACTCAAGGATGTTATAATAACTTATATAACGTTCCAGGTGAATTTTGCTTTCCTCTACAGCCGCTTTAATAGCACATCCCGGCTCGTTAATGTGAATGCAATTATTAAACTGACACTGCTGTAATAAATTTCTCATCTCCGGAAAATAATGCGATAATTCCTGTTTGGATATATCTGTTAATCCAAACTCTCTTAAGCCCGGTGTATCAATAATTTTTCCTCCAAAAGGTAAATCAAACATTTCTGCAAAGGTTGTGGTATGCAATCCTTTACCACTCCATCCACTCACTTCCTGTGTTTTTAAACCAAACTGGGGAAATATAGAATTGATAAAGGTTGATTTGCCGACTCCTGAATGTCCACTGAGTAAAGTTGTTTTGTCTTTTAATAACTGCTTTACTTCTTCCACTCCTTCATTTGTCTGCAAACTCATAGATTGCACTTTATATCCAATTGATTCATACATTTTTTTCCACTCTTCAAATTTTTCCAGCTCTTTCTTTTTA
>JBLMVP010000049.1:0-18990 GCA_050256755.1 Sphingobacteriales bacterium
ATATTTATTACGGTTCAAAATATGAAGGACACAATTTTGTAAGAGCAGGTAACCAACTTACCCTTTTACAAAAGCTTATTGACAAAGAGGAAAAACTCCAGCAATTCGTTTCTTCGTTTTCCGGCAATCAACTTAAGGCAAATACGTTTTAATATTTTCTCAATAAAAAACCCGGTTATAAAACCGGGCCAAAACAACTGCTGACATGAGAAAAAAAAGTTTAATAGCTCCATTTAACAAATGCCTCCATCGCTGCATATTCTGCTAATCCTAATTTATTATACAAAGCCGCTGTTGCACTATTGCGGTCCTCTGCCCTTTGCCAGAATTCACGGCTATCAGTTCCTTGAAACACCACACCATCCTTCTGGCTCTGGTGTTTAAAAATTCCATATCGTTTTTTCAATACCTGGTCAGGGCTCATGGGCACAGCCATTTCTATTTGATGAATATCCCACTCAGCCCAGGCGCCTTTATATAGCCATAACCAGCAATCATTCATAAACGGCTCACACTTCAATCTTTTCATAGATTCAAACACTGCATCCAGGCATACTTTATGTGTACCATGCGGATCAGCCAAATCTCCTGCAGCATAAACCTGCTGAGGTTTTACAATGCTAATAATATTCATCACTTTTTTATAATCCTCTTCGCTCAATGGTTTTTTCTCCACCAGGCCTGTTTCATAAAAAGGAAGATTTAAAAAATGTATTTGAGAAGAAGGCAATCCTGCAAAACGACAGGTATTTGTTGCTTCACCTTTTCTAATCAGCCCTTTAACAAATCTTATTGCATCAGTGTCTTTTTCACCATTCTGTTTTCTTTGTAAAAATGTTTTGGCTTCTTCATATACGTTATTCACTCCATTTACAGGCAAGTTGAATTTTGTATTGAAATCAAGTGCAAATTCTATAAACCGTAAGGCTTCATCATCAGCTACTGCAATATTACCCGATGTTTGATAAGCCACATGCACCTCATGCCCATGGTCAACCAATCGCTGAAAAGTTCCACCCATTGAAATAATATCATCATCCGGATGCGGACTAAATATCAACACTCGCTTCTTTGCAGGATTTGCTCTTTCGGGTCGGTTACTATCATCTGCATTGGGTTTGCCCCCGGGCCAGCCCGTAATTGTATGCTGCAATGCATTGAACACTTCAATATTAATATCATAAGCCTGGCCATACAATGCCAGTAAATCACTTAACCCATTTTCATTATAATCATTATTGGTGAGTTTTAATATTGTTTTACCTGTTGTTAACGCCAAATAAGTAACAGCTTTTTTAATCAGGCTCTTATCCCACAAAACTGTCTCGGTAAGCCATGGTGTTTTGCAACGGGTAAGTTTTGCAGCACATGGTTCATCGGTTATTACCTGTACGTTTCTATGCGTTTGCAGGTAGGAAGCAGAAACGAATTCTGTAACCGGTCCTTCCACAGCCTGCCGGATGATGTTTGCTTTTCTTTCTCCCCATGCCAGTAGCACAATTCGTTTTGCTTTTAAAATGGTGGATACTCCTATGGTAATTGCTTTGCGGGGAACATTGGCTAATCCGCCAAATTCAAATGAAGCATCAGCCCTTGTTGGCAAATCAAGTGTAATTAACCTGGTTGAAGAACTTATATGTGAACCCGGTTCATTAAATCCTATATGCCCGTTACGTCCAATTCCGAGAAGTTGAAAATCTATTCCCCCCGCTGCTTCAATTTTTTGTTCGTATTCGTCACAGAAACATTTTACTGATTCTTGTGGTATAGTTCCATCTGGTATAAAACAATTAGCAGGATTAATATCAACATGACTAAATAGATGCTCCTGCATAAACCGTTTATAGCTCTGCAATGATTCAGCAGGAATACCGTAATATTCATCCGGGTTAAAAACAATTACATTGGCAAAACTCAATTGCTTTAACTGGTACAGTTTAATTAATTCGGTATATACTTTTTTAGGGGTAGAACCTGTTGCCAATCCAAGTACTGCTGGTTTGCCTTCTGATTGCTTTTGTTTTATCAACGCAGCTATTTCATTGGCAACTGCTTTTGATGCACTGTTTGCATCAGGATAAATTATGGTTGGTATTTTTTCGTGTGAAACTGTTCGTTTTATTGTTTCTAATTCTGCTATCATTATTCATTAAATTTTTATTTGGTCTATATAGTTATTTTTCTAAAAAATGCCGGATATGGATATACCCGGCCAAACTGCGATGATTATGACCATCATTTTGCTTGCTATTTAAAATTCTGTTGCTGCTCCAAATATCTTTTTACGTGTTTTCCATTTCCCTCTTGTAAAATCTGGTATGCTCTGCAATTGCCCACCCATAGCAATCGACTTTTCACTAAGCGGGGTAATAGCATACCAGGTTGCTAAATCATATACATCCAATGGAAATTCAACCTTACGTTTAATACATTCGATAAAAGCATTGTCAACAAAAAAATCCATTCCACCATGACCACTACCGGCAGCATTATTTTCATATCGCTTCCACAAAGGATGGTCATGTTCTTCCATAAATTTTTGCGGGTTATCCCACACATGTTTTTCACTTATATTTTCAAAATGAATCAGGCCTTTATCAAACTCTCCTTCATGATGGTCCTGCCACAAACCATTAGTACCCTGTACACGAAAGCCAAGATTATAAGGACGTGGGGAGGATGTATCCAGGGTTAATACAACTGTTTCGCCATTGGCGGTTTGAATTTGTGTAGTAACAATATCAGCCTGTCTAAATTTTATTTTTGCATTGGGATGATTAATACCGCCTTTTGGATGATTAAGTATATAACGGTTTAATCCTTTTGATTTGGTTGCAATAGAAGATAATTTGGTTAACCGGTTACCACGGTTAATATCAATCATCACTGCAGCCGGGCCAAGGCTATGTGTTGGATAATTTTCTCCATTGCGGTTAATATAATGTTGCGTACGCCATTTTGCTTCACTATAACCTTTGCTTCCAAATTCAACACCGGAATTATACGGCGTAATACCATCGTTGAATAACACACCCCGCAAATCATGCTGGTAACCACCCTGCAGATGAAGTATTTCACCAAACATTCCTTTGCTCACCATGTTATGGATGGCCATTACATCTCTTCTGTAACAAACATTTTCCAATGGCATGATGGGAATTGTTGTTTTTTCAGATGTATTTACAAAATCCCAGCAATCCTGCAGTTTAATAGCACCACAAACTTCTATCCCCACAATCTTACCTGCATTCATTGCATCAATACCCTGTGGCGCATGCCATTCCCAGGGGGAAGCAATAATCACCGCATCAATATCATCTCTCCGTAATAAATTTTTGTAATCATAATTACCATTGCTGTATTCAACAGGAGCTTTCTTTCCAAATTGCTTTACTAAGTTTTGTGCCATCGCCATCATTTGTTTATCAGGGTCAGCCATAGCTATCACTTCTACATCATCCCGCTTCAGCATTTCAGATAAATGTAATTGACCTCTCAGCCCAACAGCAATCATTCCAATACGAACCCTCGGAAATTTTTCTGCTGCAAATATTTTTAATGGCGACTGCAGTAAAGCAATTCCCGCACCTGCCAATGTTGTTTGTTTTAAAAATTTACGACGGTCATAATGTATTGTCATATCTCTTATTTTCAAATCAAACATATAGCAATAAAACAAAGTAAAAATGTGCAAACGTTTGCCAGCCAAGCATTTCATGCAAACGATTGCGCCGAAACAAGAGCAGGGATAATAGTATTAAGCTGGAAAAACAACATTATAATTGTTAGATAAAGAATCGCCGCATACCTGGATTATGCGGCGATTCTTGATTTTGCAGGTTATAAATTTATTCTTACTGAACAATAATTTTGATATCTTTTACTTCTGTTGGTGTAGTGATATGCAACATATACAATCCTGGTGTTACACCCTGTTGCTTAATCCCCCTGATACTTAACTGCTGTATTCCCTGCGTAAATTGTTTTTGCTGATTTAGTACCAGCCGCCCAGATAAGTCAACCATTTGTACTCTTACCGTTCCACTGTTTTGTAAACTGAATTTTACAAAAAAGTCATTAACAACGGGGTTAGGATAAGCCACAACATCAATCCTGCTGTTATCGGCAATTACTTCCGTAGCATAAGTGCCTTTTCCCTGGTAAGCAGTTGTGGTACCACAACCATTGGGGTCATAGTCTTGTCCCTCGCAGGAAGAAGTTTGGTCGTAGCCCGATTTTTTGGCATATTGATGAAAACTGCTGTATATGGAATCTGTTGGGAGTACAATAGCACCATCATTATTTTTATCCTGTACAAAAATTGCCTGGCAGGCATCCTCGCTAATAACATAGTAAGTATTGTATTTAAGGGTATCTGTTGATTGGGTTAAATATAAACCCAGAACAATGTTTGATAAAGACTCAATAGTATTTTGCTTAAACATACTATTTCGCAAACGATAAATATTTACTTCAGTATAGCGCTGGTTTGAGTTAGTAATTCCGTATTGATTATTTGCTCTTGCTCTTAATGCAGAGTCCAGAACATAATTATTCTTAATGGTATTATTCTGAAATGTGCAATGCTCTACCCAGGAAGTTGAATTGGTGCTTCCGTAATATATCCCGGCGCTTAAGTTATCCCGGAATACATTACTGTTAATAAAGTGGTAGCCGCTTACACTATTGGGCTGTTCATTTCCAATAGAAATACCTACTCCATTTTCATACGATTCGTTATTGTCCACTGTTACATTTCTTGAACCATCCAGGTAAATACCGGCGGATACAGCAACAGGTGAAATATTCCTGTAAACAGTATTGTTTAGGATAAATCCATTTTTGGAGTAATTGCTGGGGGCAGTAACTGTAAAATTAGGATCATCTACTACCCATTGATAGTTACCTGCTGCCACTATACCAATGTTTGCATTATCAAATACTTCATTATTGGTAACAGCAAAAGAATCAACGTTACCGTTGATTGTAACCGCTTCTGCATACCCCGTAATATTATTATAAACGGTATTACTGTCAATAATTACATTTCGTATTGAGGTATCAGTAGTACCTAATATTACTAATGGATTAAGGTTATCGCTTCCTGTTGGTGTTTTTTGTTTGGTAACATTTCTTGTCCACGCCATATCATATATTTCATTCTTTTTAATAATGATGTTAGATGATTTGCCGCTGACGATTATACCAAACCTTGTATCTTTTGTTCCGACTGAAGGTGACAAATTTTGTAATGCAGAATCATTGGTCATCCCGGTCAATTTTAATCCTTCTATGCGGATATACTTTGCATCAGATACAGATATAAGAGCAGAAAATTTTTGTGTAATATCACTGCCATCTAAAACAACATTTTCACCGGGGTAATTTCGGATAGTGAACCATTGATTGTTGGTACCGCGGTTAGACCCTATGAAAAGTCCATTGACCGCAGGCTTATGGGTACCGGCACGCAGATAAATGGCAACAGGGGCATTAATTAGTTTTGATGGAGAATATGTATAATTAATACCAGCCAGTTCATTTGCTTTTTTAAGCGTATGCCACGGCTTATTAATAGAACCACTGCCTGTTGTATCGTTACCAGTTAAAGCAACATAATAATTAGATGCTACCGGTGTAACATTTGAAGAAGTTAAACCTGATAGGGTAATAACACTATTGCCTCCGGCATCTCTTATAAAATCGCCCCAGCCTATAGCTGAGTTTCTTAATGTATCGTCTGCTATTGTTACATTGATGTTATTAGCAAGATAAACAGGATGTATAAAATTACTTACATTATTTACAGTTGGATAACCAAACTCGCTGTTGCTGTTGGTCCATTGCAGCGTATCAAAAACACAGTTATTTATTTCAATATTTTGCGAATTCTGTACATTAACAACATAACCAATTGTATTTTTTAAACTACGGAATACGAGGTTTTGAAGCTTTACATATTTTGCACCGCTAATGATAAGCATATTAGGATAAAAAGCAGTGGTAGCTAACTTGCTGCCATCAATAAAAACTTTCCCTTCATCACCAGCGTAAGAACGTAATGTTAAATATTTCCCATTAGCTCCACCGTTACTGCTGCCAATATATAATTGTGTAAGGTAATCGGTGGAGTCAATGGTATAGGTGCCACCCTTAATATATACCACAGCATCTTTGGTAGTGTCCCTGCTCCTGTTGATGGCATACCATATCCTGTTCCAGGGATTGGCGGATGTTCCATTACCATTGGCGGCTTTTGAACCATCTACATAATACTCAACAGTTGTCTGGGCCTGCAAAAACAAACACAGGAACAATAAAACGTACAAAAAAGTAATTCTCTTTTTCATGAAAGTGTATTTTTATGGTTAATGAATGATAAAATCAAAATACCCAAACGTATTTTCATAAAGGGAAACTTGGTTAATATAAACAGTCTCTTTCTGCTCTGGATTACTATCGGCTGCGCGGCTATGGTAGTGGATTAAGAAGATTTATCAGGATCACAATTCAAACATAGGGAAAGACTTTATTAAAATTTTATGCAAACGATTGCCTGTTTTAAATTTCATGCAAACGCTTGCACACACATAACATTTCATGCAAACGTTTTACAGTAAGAGTATTGTTATTATCAGGAATGTTCTTTGTATTTTTCCATCATAATAAAATATAGCCATGCAGCATAAACAAAACAATAATTACGCAATCATCATCATTGGTATTTTATTTTTTGTATTTGGATTTGTAACCTGGTTAAATGGCACATTAATTCCGTTTTTGAAATTAGCCTGCCAGTTAAAAAACGACATACAGGCTTTCTTTGTAACCTTTGCTTTCTACATGGCTTATTTTTTTCTTGCCATTCCATCTTCTGTCATATTAAAGAAAACGGGATTTAAAAATGGCATGGCGCTGGGCTTATTAATTATGGCCATTGGCTCTGTCGTTTTTATTCCTGCCGCCAATACCAGAATCTTCGGATTATTCCTCGCCGGATTATTTATACAGGGCATGGGTCTTGCTTTATTACAAACAGCCAGCAATCCATACATCAGCATAATCGGGCCTATTGAAAGCGCTGCACAACGTATCAGTATTATGGGCATTTGTAATAAAATTGCCGGCATGTTGAGCCCGGTTATTCTTGGTGCATTGGTATTAAAGAATGCTGGAAAACTGCAGGAACAAATAACAAAAACTGCCGATGCAGCAACAAAAGAAAATTTATTGAATGAATTATCAGGAAGGGTTATTACTCCTTATATAATAATGGCGATACTACTGGTGCTGTTAGCCATAATGATTAAGCGTTCCTCCTTACCTGAAATTGAAACCGAAAAAGAAGAGGCGGCATCATCAACAGTTGAAAAGACAAGTGTCTTTCAGTTTCCGCATTTGCTACTGGGTGTATTGTGTATTTTTTTATATGTTGGAGTTGAGGTAATGGCAGGAGATGCCATTGGTACATACGGCAAAGAATTAGGTATGCCGCTGGATGAAACAAAATACTTTACCACTTTTACTTTATTTTCCATGCTGGCCGGGTATGTAATTGGCATATTCACCATTCCCAAATATATATCGCAACAAAAAGCATTGGCTATCTCTGCTATGCTTGGTATTATATTCAGCATTGCCGTGTTTATAACTAAAGGGTATGCAGCTATTTCTTTTATCGCATTACTTGGTTTAGCTAATGCACTAATGTGGCCTGCCATTTTTCCACTGGCAATTGATGGCCTGGGAAAATTTACAAAAATTGGTGCTGCTTTATTAATCATGGGTATCGCAGGAGGAGCACTATTACCTCTTCTCTATACAACTTTAAAAGACAAAGGAATTGCTTCCAATCATCTCTCTTTCCTTATTTGCATATTACCTGCATACCTCTATATCCTGTATTATGCCGTAAAAGGTTTTACTGCAGGAAAAATAATGGCACCAGCACAAATTCAACCAGCATAAAAAATAATTTAAATGAGTGCAACGCTATTGGTATTGGCAGCAGGTATGGCTTCCCGGTACGGAAGTTTAAAACAGATTGACAAGTTTGGTCCTTCCGGAGAAAGTATTATTGATTATTCCATTTATGATGCTATTGAAGCAGGTTTCACCAAAGTGGTATTTATCATCCGCAAAGAATTTGCTGAAGAGTTTAAAGAGATTATTGAACCGGGACTGAAGGGCAAAATCCAGGTTGATTATGTGTACCAGGAACTGGAAACATTTACAAATGGTTTTATAATTCCCGCAGACAGAAGTAAGCCCTGGGGAACAGCCCATGCTGTTCTATGTGCCAGAGACATCATCAGCGAACCCTTTGCCGTAATCAATGCGGATGATTTTTACGGGAAAGACGCTTTTGAAAAAGCTTACCAATTTCTTACAACAGAAGCAGGTAATTCTTTATGGGCAAACATTGCTTACCAATTGCCTAACACTTTATCAGATTATGGTTCAGTAAGCCGGGGTATTTGCCAGACGGATGAAAACAATTTCATCACTTCCATTATTGAAAGAACAAAGGTTTACAAAACAAATAATAAAGTAGTTTATGAAGAAGAAGGACAGTTAACTGAACTGGATGCTTCCAATAAAGCATCTATGAATTTCTGGTGTTTTGCTCCCAATATATTTGACTTCTCATTAACCATCTTTCACAACTTCCTTAAAGAAAATATCCTCCTGCCCAAATCAGAATTTTTTATTCCACAGGCAGGAGATGAATTTATTAAACAGGGTAAAGGAAATATCAAAGCTATCACCACTTCTGCACAATGGTTTGGCGTTACCTACAAAGAAGATAAGCCCATCGTACAGGAATGCATCAATCAATTAATAAAACAACAGGTGTATCCAAAATCGCTCTGGCATAAAGAAAAGGAAACTGCAAATCATTATTAGCAACATAGCATTAATAAAAAATATTTCCGGTATAAGAGGCACTATTGGAGGTGAACTTGGCAATAACCTAACCCCCGCTGATATTGTAAAATTCGCTGCTGCTTTTGGCACCTGACTTTTGAAAAAAACTAATATCAGTAAAAAAGTAGTGATTGGCCGTGATGGCCGTATTAGTGGCGTAATGATAAAAGAATTGGTAATCCATACATGAACAGGATTAGGGATTATTGTAGTTGATCTTGATTTAAGCACTACTCTTGCTGTTGAAATTGCTGTTCCCCTTGAAAAAACTGATACAGAATTAAGAGATTTCTACGATAAGAAAGTAAAAGAGGGTAAAAATAAAATGTTGGTTTTAAATGCAATAAGATGTAAAATTATCAGCAGGGCACTGCTGTAATTGCAAGAGACAATCTTTTTGTTAAAATCAACAAATTTAAAACAGCAGCTTAAAATTAATACCGCTTTATTTATTTATTATCATAGAATGCGCCAGGATAGGGCCAAGTTGGGGTTGGTATCATCTTATTAATTCTAATTCTTTTTTAAATTCTACAAATGCCTTTGCTTGAATATCACCGTATATTCCTTGTTTATAATAATCAAAAATATGCTTTGAACTAGATAAGTCAAAAACATCCTCTATTATTTCATTGATTGAAATATTATCATGTGCCTTAATGAGCCATGAAACACATAATACAATATCGCTTTGAAAAGCGATTCTATCTTCGGCATAATTAGTTTTACTATAACAATCGTAAGTTGTTTTCAAAAAAATCATTAATAACTCTATAAACTTATTTTTCATCGCTTTCCGGCATTTTTAATTTAGTAATCCCTACACTTGGTAGTTTGTCCTTTATCACTAAGCGTATGGCTGTGCCTACGCTTTTCTTTTATCGTAGCTTGTAGCTACAAACTTACTTATTCCCGGCAATGTCTCTCACCAGCATTGTGTACAAGTCAGGACATTACAGGAGATAAAATACAAAAGCTTTGTTGTTTAAATGTAGCTACAAGCCTGTCTGCAGCTGGCAGGCTGCAAAAAACAACGGCGCAGGCACAGCCATACGCCGGGTAACATTCAATATTGATAGCAAGCTTACAAGCTATGGCGGGCTAGGGAATGAAAATCAAACGGCCGTATTGGCCATTAATGGGAGATAATAGTCAGTTTATCCGGATTGCAGCATATAGACCGGAAATGTCCGCAGATGTCCGTATTGTCACTTACGGCAAAAGGCAGGCAAAGCCCACTCAAAGGCTACTCAAAGGCTACTCAGGAGTAACTTTATAAATTCTTTTATAAATTAGTTGATAGGGGTACTACTTAAAATTTAGGATGTTTTAGTAATAGAAAGACCAGCCCTTACAGTAGGCCTTATAAAATTATTTTCTTTCAAACTTCAAACTTGCATCCATCGGTAAACCAATTTTCATGTTTGTAGCATTTTGTTAGCGCTTTTGTTAACCTTTGACCTAACAAGTGCGATAGAAAGAGAAATAAAAAACTGGAAGAAATTGATTTACAATCTTCCAGCTTAGTAGCGAGGATGGGAATTGAACCCATCACCTCAGGGTTATGAATCCTGCGCTCTAACCAACTGAGCTACCTCGCCAAACGGGCTGCAAATATAGGGTGATTTCAAAAATGTACAAACTCCTCTTTTTTGTCAAAAAAAGCAGGTGATAGACATCACCTGCAACGACATGAGAAAATTTCTGCACCGCAATTTAGAACCGAACATGATCCAGGGATGAATTGCGGTAATATTGTAATTGAAATCCCCGGAGAAATATTTTTATTAGTTAACTTTTGTAAATTCAGTGGAGAAATTTGAGTAATCAACAGGTATAAACAGCTGAAGCAGTAATTCAGAAATTTCTCCTTGTAACAAATACAGTCTTACAAAATTATAATCGTCTCAATAGCAATGATGCCCAATTATATTTATAAATAAGGTACTTGAAAATTTTATTGGTTACGGTCACGTCTCTTTCCCGGCAAATACAGGAACACCGGCATTTTACATCATTCTTAAAGCACTGTTATAAAGCGCAATATTGTAATTAGTATACTTTTTTAAAACCAAATGCAATTTCTTACTTGATTATTTTAATGCAAACAACTCACTTGCCGGTTAATGGGATATCTAAAGGGTATAAAAGAAAACAGGAAATTAATATTATCCTGATACAGCTTTTTAAAGATATATAAACGGTAATTAGTAATTATCAAAATGGAGTTTGAGTAATCAGTAAAGCCATTTATTTAGTAAGACTGGAAAACAACAGGACTAAATCTTTTTCTGATTTTAAATTACAATTATTCGCTCCCGGGTAATTATTAAATCTCAAAGCGGTTTTGCTATCTAATAATGTGCAGATATATTCTCTGTTTCTTTTTAATGGATGAATTTCATTCCTGTCCTTGAAATATAAATACAGCATTTCAGCAGCATCTATTTTGTAATGTGTAATACCGGTAATTGCTGTCATTTGCCTGAGTATTTTTGAATGATATTTTAACAAAGAAATGCTCCCGTCAGTCAATACTTCATAAAAAGACAAACTATCCAGTTTCCCAATTAACGGGAATCCATTTCTGAATAAAGTCAATTGTTGTCCGCTTACAGTATTCTCCCAAAAATAGCCAAATTCACTACCCTGGCTGTTAACGAAAGCTCTGCCGAATCTCTTAAAAATGAATTTGATTGGTATACGCATTAAAGCGCAGGGGCAAATCTTCTGCTGTTCTTCTATCAGAAAGTTTAAGGTATCCATTATTCCATTGCTCATTTATAAATACAGAACCTTCAATATTGCTGCTGCGTTTTTCTGCATCCCTGTTATTACTAATAAAATCATGCACCCTCGTCGTCAAATCATCCTCTTAAATTAAAAAATGATATAATAAAAAACCTGGTACATATTGTTTTTAAAAAAGTAATACGTACCAGGTTATTATAAAGGAGAGAATTATTGCTTATGCAAAGTCAGCTGATAATTTCCATAATCTCCTGCGCTGCTGCTGTGATCCAGTGTTAATTTAATAACCCCCGTACACGCAAAAACAAAATTAGCATTACCAACAGTTTGAACGGATAAATTTGTATCAAATCCGGGATAATCTCCGTAAACCTGGGGTGCAACACTTGCCACTCCTGTTGCCGGAACAACATCAACAATAATATCTTTTCTGTTTATCCCAAAATCTGGATTGGGATACGCCGTTATGGAAATTTGATTGTCACCGGGGCCGGGTTTAACAGCAATTATAGAACCGGGTGCAAAATCATTCCATCCATCAACATCTACAACAAAATTTCCGTTAAATGGTGCGGGGTCAAAAGGACATACAATGGCAATTGACCATCTTAACGCCATATTATATGGAGCCTGCGATTCAAAATCAGTGGTTACATTGTCCAGGGAAAAATTACGGCCATCTTTGGTAACAGCTTCATTATAAAATGTGTAACTGGAGCCCGGTTCCAATTCATCTACTGAAACGCCCAGTGCTGTTGCTATTTCTGTAGCCTTAACATTAAGGGTAACACCATCAGAGAAAGGGAAAGATTTTACCATTTTCCAGTTGCTTTTATTAAGATCGGCTCCCTTAACTACATATACATTTACTTTATCAACCGGAACACCAACACTGCCAACTTTTATTCCTACCTCGGCAGTTGCCCTGTCATCGTAATTGATAGTTGAACTGATGGTGCTTTGCAGCGTAAGATATGCGGCCTCGGTTAATGCATTTTTATCTCCGCTAATATCGCCTTTTTTACAACCGGCAACTGCTATCGAGGCAATTGCTATACATACTATTATTATTTTTTTCATCTGTATATTTTTTTGGATGAATAAATTATTTTACCCAGCCTTGATCAGGGTTAGTGTCCCAAAATGTTTTTACAAGTGTTCCTGCTTTTTGTGTAGCATTCTTATTCAAATCCACATAAACCGAAGGATAAAAGAATGTACGGATAAAGTCACCGGCTTCTGGTTGAAGCGTTGGCTGCATATTGGAAGGCTTACCTGTTCTTCTGTAATTATTATATGCTTCAATGCCATTACCCCATAAAGAAATATAATATTCCTTCATAATGACATCCAGCTTTTCATCATTACTGGCGGCATTATCATAAAGCGTGTTCACTTTGTTTACATACTGATCCTGTGTTGCCTGTGTTGGAACACGGGCCTCGGGAACGGTAACACCAACCGTAGCAGGATAGCCAAACACTTTTGCAAAAGATTTTCTTATTCCCGATTCAACTAATGCTTTAGGATCACCGGCTGTGCCAAGCGTTAATGCAGCTTCTGCTTTTATAAATTCTGTAAAAGAAGATAACCATATTGGAAATATACCAGCTCCTTTTCCACCAAATGTTGCTTTTGCTGCTTTACCCTGGCTATCATCAAACTCGCCTCCCGCCGGATAAATACCAAAAGTGGTACGTAAATTATTATCAGGAGGAATTCCTTCAGCATTACCATGATCTCTTCCTATATATCCGTTAGTAACCAAACAATAGGGAGTGCCCGGTGGGTAATTAGAAGGATAAGCTCTGAATAAGCAGGGAACTGTAAACTGAAGTGTGGTTGCATCAAGAGCTGTAATATCCAATGTTTGACGGTAGAAATAATACCTGCTTCTCGGATCAACAATTCCTTTTTCCACAATCATTGTCCACATAAAATAATTGCCAAGATAATCCTGCGCACCGCCTGCACCGGCATAATTATTAATAAATTTAGGGTGGCGGCTATCCGGGGCCGCATTTTTACTTGAAAACTGGAAAACAAAATCTTCTGCTTCTGTATCAATTAAATCGTTTTCGGTAAGTAATGCATTTATTTTATCTTTTGCTGTTGGATCCACCAGCTTGGTTTGTATATATGCCTTTAACTTAAGTGTTTTAGCAAGCGTCTTCCATTTGGCTGCACTGCCATTGTAGAATAAATCATTGGTAGGCAAAGCTGTGCCGGCAGTAACTTTTCCTAAATCGGCTATAGCTCCATCAAGTAAGGCAAGCGCTGCGTCATACACAGCACGGCCGTTGTCCGTCTTTGGATTTGTATTTTCCAATCCCAGGTTTGCCTCAGAATAAGGAATATCACCAAAACAATCCACCAAAGTAATTAAGGTATAAGCTTTAATTATTTTTCCTATTCCAAGATGTATATACTTTTTCTGCTGAGTGGCAATATCAAACATGGCATTTAGGTTTTTAAACTCTTCCATGTATGCATATCCCCACAAATTATTAAAGTTCTGAGCTGAGAAAGCATTTAAATAGGTTGGTCCGAACATTTGTTCCATTCTTGAAACCTGTGCTGCAAAATCTGCTATACCGGTAGTGTTACCTACGGCATCATAACTTGTTAAAAAGGCAGAAAAATTAAGTTGTGCGTGATTAAGAAATAAATCAACGTTGGCTGATGAAGGTGTAGGAGTATTTGGATTATTAAGCAATGCACCAAAATCTTTGTCGATTTTATTGCAGGAACCCAATGCCGCCACCGTCATTACGCTCAATATTATTTTTTTAAGTTTCATATAAATTAGTTTTAATGATTAGAAAGAGACTCTTAAACTTGCACCAATACGTCGGGAAGAAGGAGCCGTCAATCTCTCCAATCCTCTTGCACCATTACCAACACTAAAGCTGCTTGTCTCCGGATCAAAATTGGTATACTTTGGAAAATTAGGAGCATTATACCAGAGGTTTTGACCTGATATAGTTAAGGATGCTGCTCCAAATGGAGTTTTCTTTAAAATAGCATCAGGCAGTGCATAAGAAATACTTAATTCACGTAAACGAATAAGCGTAGCATCCCAGATACTTCTGTCACTGGCACCAAAACCAAAACTGTTAAAATAAATGTTGGTGGCATCCTGAACAATATCATTGGGTGTGCCATCCTGTTTAACACCGGGTAAAATATATCCTTTACTCCTGTCAAAATCAGTATCCTTGGTTAAACCACGGGCAAGTAATGCCCTAGCAGTTGTTGAATAAAAATCTCCTCCCCTTGTATAATCCCACTGCATCCGGAAAGAAAAAGATTTATAGGTTAATGTACTGATACCGGTTAATTTATATTTTGGTGTAGGATCACCTATTACTTTAATATCTGTTGAAACAAGGTAATTTCCCAGGTTATCAACTATTAATTGACCGCCTTTTGTATTATCACGTTCAACATACGTCCCCTGAAGTACACCAAGCGGCTGATTGTTGATGGCAAATGTTCCAAGGTTGGAGAAACCGGAAATAACAATTTGTTTTATATCATCCGGCAGATCATATACTTTACTTCTGTTTAAAGTAAAGTTGGCATCCAGCTGCCAGCTTAAATCCCGCTTTTTAATTACGTTATATCCTAATGCTAATTCAATTCCTTTGTTATAAACTGATCCGGCATTTACTGCTACTACCTGGTAGCCGGTGGATTGGTCAAGTTGCCGGTCAAGGATTTGATCTTTGGATGTTCTTTTATAAAAAGTTAAATCAAGATTCAAACGGTTATTAATGAATTTTGCTTCAACACCTGCTTCCGCTTCTCTTAATAACTCCGGTTTCAAATCCTGGTTGGCAAGCCTGTCAGAAATAGCATTTATATTAACGGCATTACCAGACTTATCTACAAAAGCATTTGTTTGAATTGAAAGGGCCGTCCTTGTATTATAGGCACTGGGGAAACGGGCACTGGTAGAATAACCAACACGTACCTTAAGATAGTTTATAACCTTGCTTGCTTTAAGCCCTTCAATAGCTGTCGTTGGGATAAAAGAAGCACTGACACTTGGATAAAAAATTGATCGGTTATTTTTTTCAAGCGTTGAAGTCCAGCTTTCCCTTCCCCCAACTGTTAAATAAAGATATTCACGAAAAGCGCCTACAGCCTGGGCAAATAAACCAAAGCGTTTTTCTCTTGTACTAAAATCAAGGTCAGCAAAACCATCTTCTGCAATATTTTCGTGAGAAATAAAATTACTATGATCAAATAATCCAAATACTAATTGCTGCGTACTCTTCAAACCTGACTGCACATAAGCATCTTCCCTTAAATTAGCCCCTGCATCAACATTAAGATTCCAATCCGAACCCAGGCTTTTTATATAATTAGCAATTAAAGTATGGTCCCAAATGGTATTCGCATCATTTACTGTACGATACAATCCTCCTGTATAAGAAGGTCCGCCACTAACACCACCTTTATTTACAGATAATGATTGAAGTTCTGTATAATTATCAAATCCAACTTTATATGAAAGATTTAATCCTTTCATTATGTCATAACGCACCTGCAGGTTACCAAATGTACGGTTTGCCTTTTGTCTTGTCAGCGCATTTACTGCCGTCCATCTTGGGTTTTGTATATCATTACCGGCACGATAATAAACAGAAGAACCATCTAACGGATTTTGATACGGCCATCCATTTAAATCAACACTCCTGGGTGTATAAATCAGGTCACCAAAAACAGAAACACCTGCATCTGCGCCGCTTCCGTTACTGGTTCCTATTGCCGGTGTTTTAAAATCAGTGATTACATAATTAACTGTTCCGCTCAACGTAAAGTTGTTGCTGAGTTTTGCAGAACCACCCATACCAAAAGTATTTTTAGTAACGGAATTATTGGGAGTAAAACCCTGGTCATCCAAATAAGAGTAGTTAGCATTAAAAGTAGTTCCGTTACCAAAACCTGAAATATTAATGGAAGAGTTGCTGACAGTACCGGTGCGGAAAAAATTCTTTACACTATTATAAGGCTTATAATCATAGGTTGCACCCTGGTA
This sequence comes from Sphingobacteriales bacterium, assembly GCA_050256755.1. Taxonomy (GTDB): domain Bacteria; phylum Bacteroidota; class Bacteroidia; order Chitinophagales; family Chitinophagaceae; genus AWTP1-9. The sequence continues at coordinate 16,727 of JBLMVP010000049.1, forward strand.
TTGTGGAAACGCATCAGCTAACTCCGGCTTATTGTAAGGATGATTAAACTGGGCCGGAGGATCAGTAAATTTAGCTCCCCAGTTACTAAATGCCAGCGATGGCGCATTATGAAATCCACCTCCATATGTATTTTGATAATCCGGCAGATTCGATACGGTATTTGTAAACAGGGATTGTGATACCGTTACTTCCAGTTTTTTGTTCGGCTTTTTGGCTGAACCATTTTTAGTAGTAACAACTATTACTCCGTTTCTTCCCAAATCACCATATAAAGTTGTTGCACTTAACCCCTTTAATACGTTTACACTTTCAATATTATTTGGATCCAGATCCAGAAAACGGCTGGAAGTTTGATTACCATATAAAAAACCATTGGCTGCACTGTTAATATTATTGGTTCCGCCATCAAAAGGAACTCCGTCCACAATAAAAAGCGGAGTAACATTACTTCCTGTGATAGTGCTTACACCCCGTATTACTATATTAGTACCACTGCCGGATAAACCACTTGTACTTAAAATATCAACTCCTGGTGCTTTACCAGCTAATAATCTGCCTACGTCACCATCCGGACGTAATTCCAAATCTTTCTTATTAACTGTGGCAACTGAATAGCCCAATGCTTTTTTCTCCCTTCGGATACCTAAAGCGGTAACTACCACTTCCGTTAATTCGGCTGACTGCAAAGTCATTCTAATGTCAAGCGTTGTATTTGTACCAACTTTAACATCCTGTGATTTGTAATTAACCATACTCACTACAAGAGTTGCATTATTACTTACACTGATACTGAAATTGCCCCCGGCATCTGTTTTCGTTCCGGTTTTGGAACCGCGTACAGTGATACTTGCCCCGGATAATGGAGTTCCATCTTTTGAATCAGTAACCTTTCCTGTTACTGTATTTTGTGCCATTGCCTGTATTACTGATAACAAAACAAGAAAGCACACTAAGACTGATTTTTTCATATGCAGTTGTTTTAATACTTAAATGAGCACTAAAACTAACTGTGTGCTGCAACGTGCATTGATGCTTTTACAGTTAAAAAAAACTGTACATGATAAATTAAAATAATTATGTTTCCCAGGTATACAAGTACCATGATTAGATTAAAAATAATATTTTGAATGATGAATGGTTAATAACATTTTTAATAGGGTGCAACTGCATTAATAATGATAAATATTAAGCTAACAAACAGGAGAAAAATATAAAATTATATTTTCAAGTAGTTTAATAACCAGTTATAAAAAGAGTTGCATGCGTATACTCATTTCATACTTGTCATGTAAGGAAATTAAATAGTTTGATGAACGGAAATTATACAATAAGAATGGCCTTAAATTTTTAGGATAATGGCTCTAAACAAAAGGCGGCCCATTTTTAAAATGGGCCGCCTTTTCAAACAGAACGTTTCAGATTAAATAGCTCTGGAATAATGTAAAGGCCTGCGTTGAATAATAAAACTGAGCAATTCAAATAAATCGGTATTCCTGTTATTATAACGGAACTCAGTTTCCTTTACGTGGAGAAATAAAGTATGTCCGCTTATTCCCCGGAATTTTGCAATTCTTGCTTTTAACGAACCCCAAAAAAAATCAATCTCATCAAGGTGAGATCTCTGCCTGGCAGGATCCTTGTCATTTACTACCCGGTGAAGCCGGTAATTGTTAAAATCTGCAATGCCGGCATATTGACCAAAAATTTTATTTAATTCCTCTGCCTCATTGCCATTTAACTTTCCTTTTGCCCAGTCAATAACTTCTTTTGAATTAGGATGAGTTACTAAATCGGCACGAATTTTATCTTCCGCTTTATAAATACCAAATAAAGCTTTTTTGTTACTTGTATCTTCATGTTCTAACGGGATAATCAAACCATTCAGTGGAATAAAGGGCATGTAACTGTAATACCTGGAATTTTTTTCTTCGTTATACCTGACAATATGGGTTCTTATTAATTTAAGATAATTATTAACCGTTACCCGGCTAATATCGCTGATGTTAGCAATTTGCGTTGCAGTCAGGTCTTCACAAAATAGTTTGAGCAATTCACGAAATTTTCTTTCGGAAAGATGTGCTCCTTTTAAATACTTATTTTTCATTTGGCGGTTTTGGTTGGCCGATTTTAATTAGCTGATGTAAAAAAGACATTCTTGATCTTAATTTTGAAGTTAAAAAAGTATAAACGGCAAATGAATAGGATAGTTGCACACTACAAGATTAATTGCTTGAAGTTTATTCAATCAATTGATTTTGTCAAT
>JBLMVP010000050.1:0-10185 GCA_050256755.1 Sphingobacteriales bacterium
CCGGAATCATACTGCGATCCCTAAGCTGGCTGAAGAAAATTTTACCATTACCGGCTGTGCTTCAGAAGGGGGAGCCTGTGCGAGTATTATATATGCGTTATTTTGGATACCAGCCCTGCCAGGAAGAAAAATTCCAGGTTATTTTAAAAAAAATAAGAAATGATGCGTACCAGAATGGTTTTCATTTTGTATCTTTTACTGTGCATGAAAAAGATATGGCAGTAGAAAGGTTAATTAAACCTCAAAGCACGTTTACTTTTTTATCTCTGGGATTTATCACCAGCTTAAATAATAACAGCAGCCTCCTGAAAAGCATTATAACCGGAATCCCATTTGAAGACTACAGTCTTGTTTGATTATTCATTTAAACCGTTTATATGCAGGCGACACAACAATCTACCACCCAACAAAGTGCAGATTACTGGCACCTTGTTACCGACATTCTTTCACAAGCCATAACCGGAGAACTCATTGGCATGAGTAATTTTGCTTCTCTTTGTGAAGCTATTGATGATGTTTATGAGAAAATGGAAGCAGTAGAACATTCAAACTGCGAACGGGGCCATGCCGAAGGATTTATAGAGATTGCAAAAAAATATGATCTTGAACCGGTAATAAACCCTAACGGATATTACTGGAAGAATGTAAGGGATTGTTTTTTAAAATACGCAGGCAGGAAGGATTTTATCGGTTGTCTTATTATCCAGGAAGTAATGCTGGAATGTTTTGCTGTAAGTATGTATAAAGACGTAGGTAACGCATTACAAAATGATATCGGAAAATTATTCCTATCTATTTCGAAAGAAGAAGAAGAACATATTGAGCATTCAATTGATTTATTAAAAGCAGAAATGGAAAAAGATCCTCTCGCTTTTTTTCTCAAGGTAGAACAGATACATAAAGATTGTATGACCATATTGGGAGAGTGGACAGCCAAATCAGATTTAAAAGGTCACTGTGGGGTTTGTAAAGACAGTTGTATGAAAGACTCGCTTCATCATGCAGCGCTTGAAATTTCCACCATCCGTGGAAATGCCCTGAATTTGTATATGAAGACATTGGATCGTATTGGATTACCCGGTCAAAAAACCCTTCAATGGATCATACAACTCCCCGCTTAGATTTTGCTCTTATTGGTCATCAGGAAAGTTGGGATAAAGTAACGCTGCTTATTAACACCATGCGGCAAATGGAAGGATCTGACCTATTACCCCCTGATACAATAAAAGAGATATTCCCTTTTATTCCACCCCGCAAGGTTTTTGATATTAAAGTAAACAGACTAAATGGGGAACCTGTATATGGTATATATATTGAAACATTTATTTCCCCGGATAATCTTGGTATAAAGCACCTGCAGCAAAATCTCTCTAAAGTAAAAGAAGCCTGTTTGTGTGCAGCTAATGAAGGTGCCAAAATTGTTTCATTAGGTGGATTTACCTCAATAGTTCTGGAAGCATCCAACAGCCCACTGCAGGAAATAAAAAATACATTTTTTACTACCGGGAATACACTTACTGCCGCTTTTATTTGTGAAGGAATAAAAAAAGCATGTATTGAAAATAAAATTGATATTCATAAAAGCTCATTGCTTATTATTGGTTCCACAGGAGACATCGGTTCGGCCTGTGTTAACTATTTTTCGGGCATAGCAAATAAACTGCTTTTGTGTGCCAGAAATGTTAAACAATTACAGCAGCAGGCCATCAGTTTACAGGAAAATAATATTCATTGTAAAGCTTCTGTTGACCTAAACTTACTACTACCCGAAGCCGATATAATTCTTTTTGTTGCAAGTTCACCTGTAGCAGAGTGGAAAACAAGTTTAATCAAAGATGATGTAATTATTTGTGATGCCGGATATCCGAAAAATATGATTCAGCAGTTACCGCCACATTTAAAGAAAAGAATTTTTTGCGGAGGAATGGGACATGTTGCTGCCGGGTTTCACTTCACCCCCCGTTATATGGAAAGTTTTTATAAATACCCCTGTGACGATGCTTCTCACGGCTGCCTTTTGGAATGTATTGTATTAAGTATGGAAAAAAAATATGTGGCTTATTCCATTGGCAGGGGAAATATTACGAAAGAAAATATGAACGCCATTTTACAAATGAGCAAAAAAAACGGGATTGAGGTTGCGCCATTTTTCAACGCAGAGGAATTATGGCATAAACAAAAATCAATCGCCACCATAAATTATGAGTAAGACTATAAACGGGCAGGTTCAGCTGCATAAATTAATTTTTACTCAAAACTGGGAGGACCCCGCCTGCGATGAAAAAGCCCTGCATATTCAACCGGGGCAAACTGTATTTACTATTACATCCGGAGGGTGTAACAGTCTTGGTTTTTTACGGTTTAATCCTGCACTTGTTTATTGTACCGATATTAACCCAGCGCAAACATGGTTAATGGAACTCAAACAGACTGCTTTCAAAAACCTGGATTATCCCGCCCTGCTGGAATTTTTCGGAATAAGGCATCACAACAACAGGCAAAAAATTTATTTATCACTGCAAAAAGATTTGAGTAACGAAGCGAAGCTATTTTGGGAAAAGAATAAATCAATTATCGATAAAGGTATTATCATGAATGGCCGGTACGAGCGGTTTGTAAAAATTGCCGGAACCATTATGCGTTTGATGCAAGGCAATGGTAAAACGAAAGATTTTTTTGAATTGACTTCTGTCCGGGAGCAACAAGTATTTTATGATAACCGTTGGGATAATGGAAGATGGAGATGGATATTTAAAACCATGTTCAATAAAAAGCGGTTGGCAAAAAAAGGATTGAATGCTGATTATTTTCATTTTGATGACGGGTCATCTTCTTTTTCAGAAAGTTTTTACCGAAGGGCATCACATGCCATGAAAGATATTCCTGTTAAGACTAATTATTTTTTATCCCTTTATTTACTGGGGCATTACCTGAATGAAGAAGATATGCCCGACTATTTAAAGAAGGAGAATTTTGAAATCATTAAAAATAATATTGATCGGGTTAAACCCATAACTGCTGACAGTAAGTACTGGCTCCAGCAACAACCGGCCAATATGTTTGATTCATTTGCCCTGTCAAACATATGCGAATTAATGGATGATGCTGATACGCATAAATTGTTTTCTGAAGTAATACGAACAGCTAAACCAGGAGCAAAGATTATTTTCAGAAACCTGATGATACCAAGAGAAGTACCGGAAGACTTGCGGCAAATAATTATTAAAGATGATGAGCGTAGTAAAGAGTTGCAGCTGTCAGACAGGTCTTTTGTATATGGTAAAGTGGCTGCATATAGAATAAATAAGTAATTAAGGTACTAACAATGGTTCCATCAAATGAAGTATATGGGAAAGCTGATTCGCTTAAAAGAAGATTGTTCCCAGGCTTACACTCCAGGGTTTAAAAAAATCCTGTTGATTTTCCTGGTGTATTGCTAAATCTTACAGGTAAATAAATAAAATTTCTGAGAGAGGAAAATCAAAGATTAAATGAACAGGAAACTAATTTATGGAATACAGCAAATTGGTATTGGAGTAGAAGATGCTGATAAAGCATTTGAATGGTATGCAACCCGATTAGGCCAGGATATTTTAATATTTGATGATGATAATGAATCGATTTATATGGCACCATATATGGGAGGCCTGCCCCATAAAAAGAGAGCGTTATTGGCTATCAATTTACAGGGTGGGAGCGGATTCGAAATCTGGCAATATCTTGACAGGAAGCCTGCCATGGCTGCAACAGAACTACAGATTGGAGACCTGGGAATAATCTTAGCAAAGATCAAAACGAGAGATATTACCAAAAGTTTTCTCAGGTTAAAAAAGGAGGAGGTAACCATACTTTCTGATATAGAGTGTATGCCTGATGGTACTAAATGCTTCTATATTAAAGATCCTTTCAGTAATATTTTTCAGGTAATTGAATATTCTTCCTGGTACTCTGACAATAAAAAGGATACAGGCGGTATATGCGGCTGCATGATTGGTGTGTCAGATATGGACAATTCATTAAAATTATATTCAGATATTTTGGGGTATACAAAGGTCATATATGACAGTATCAACCTATTTGAAGATTTATATCCACTGCCGAATGGAAAAGGAAAATTTCGACGGATACTGTTAACGCATGAAAATAACCGAACAGGTGGTTTTGGCAAATTATTTGGTAAAAGTCAAATTGAGTTAATTCAATCTTTAGATTCTAAACGCAGACATATTTACCAAAACAGGTATTGGGGTGATATTGGATTTATGCATGTATGTTTTGATATTTGGGATATGAATGCATTAGTAAGCGAATGTGCGGAAAAGGGATTCCCTTTCAGAGTGTTGAGCAATGATTCATTTAACATGGGACACACAAAAAGTTATTGGGGATATATTGAAGATATGGATGGAACATTAATTGAGTTTGTAGAAACACACAAAGTGCCATTAATAAAAAAGCTCAATTGGAATATAAATTTAAAAAAAAGAGATCCCAAAAAGCCGTTACCGGATTGGTTAATAAAAGCTATGTCAATAAACAGGGTCAGGTTTAACAGAAATTCAAAATAAATATTAAAAGTAAAGACGCATTCAATTCAGCTTTACAATATTCCGGTCCTTTTGCAACTATTCTATATGAACTATCATTAATTGTTTTACAATTTTGGGAAACCGCCAGCTAATATTTCATTCATGAGGATAGCTGTTTTTTCAGCACCATAAACAGGGCTGCATTCTCTTTCAAATTTTTCAATTACCCTGTATTTTTTACCGGGGTCTCCTGCAAAACCTTTTGGTACATCACATTCCCCATTCAATATTTCTCCCGTATTAAAATGTATTTCAGCAGAAGTTCCCGCTCTGAATTGAAGTTTTGATAAATCCGTTTCAAAAGATTTTAACCGGGAGAGTCCTTTTTTCCCGGCATATGATTTAAGTACTCTTTTTATTAAATAGGGTAAATATCCTTTAGGTAAACTTAAAAATTCTTTTAATTCTGAAAGTTCAAATAATGTGCGGTTTTTATATACTTTTTTTAAGTGATTCAAAGTTTTGTCGGAAGTGCCGGTATCGAAAACTCCCGGGTAACCTGCATTTTCAAGACAGGCATCCATGCCCATTATCATTTCTATGGTATGCTTCCAGCTATGATGGATGAATACCTTTTTACTTAAATTTATTATTTCTTCATGGTACATCTCATCATTGTGGTTTGCAAAAAAACTTCCGTCGAGGCCCCGGTATAAGATAGCAGCACTAACACTTCTTTTAGTGGAAAAATTAATATTTACCTGGTTTAAACCCGATTGATAATGAGGTATAGAAAATTCTTCCATCACCACTGTTAATATTGGGCTATGCAGGTGTATTGCTGAAATTTCCTTTGATGAAATATTTTTAGATTCGATAGCATTCAGGACTGCATTAACAGGGCCTTGTGAGTATCCACAGGATGAATAATACTTGAACGAAATAGCATCCATTGTCCAGGTTTTTCCCAAACTCTTCCAGAAATCCGGTATATGGTTCAGCCTGCTGAAATTTTTTACAAAACCGGCCGGATGCTCAATGATATCAAGACTTGCTTCAAAGCCTTTCATAGCTAAAAAAGCTGATCGCATTCCTTCAACAGTTGCGGATGAAACACAGGTTATTTTTGTTTCAGGTGAAAATGAGGTCGGAAACATCGGTAACTCGGGTGAAGAAAGTGATATAGCAATTGCGTTTGCAACAATCTTAGAGGGACAATTGTAAAGCTTTACAGCAGCAACTGCAGCTCCTATCCGGTGAATAAAAGAACGCATATGCCCTTGCAAAGGTCCTGATGCAAGGTAAGCTCCCAATCGACCAGAGACTTCCTGCGCACAGATTAGGCTTTCCAGAAATGCTTCATTTGAAGATTTTGTTTTTTCGGTAATTGCTAAGGCTACAGGAAAAGCAGATTCACTAAGGTGACCCATGTAGCAAAAATTATCCAATTCAAGTGTATTTATAAGCGATGCATGTAAATAAACAGCATTTTCCAATGACCAGCTTTCACCTGTTGGCAGGATGCAATGATCCCCTTCTGAAGAAGAAAATTCTTTTAATGCACTGTATATTTTTTGACCGGGAGCACACCTGAAACCGGCCGAAATACTGGCGACACAATCAAGGACCTGAAGTTTGGCTTGTTCCAAAGTATAGCCAGGAACAGTACCGATGCTAAACTGTTCTACCCATTCACTTAATAATTCTATCTGCGTTTTCAATCTGTAAACTATAACATTTGTATAATATGATATGTGTAATAGGAATACTGATGTTTCACGTTAATGAATAATTACAAACCTTTCTATCCAGTTCTTATTCTTTAATGCCAGATTAAGCAACTTGCTAAGTTGATTGCTTATGTGCTGTGTTATTTTTGCCCGATTGAATATAATGATTCTGCAGCAGCAGACAAAAATTGCGGGCAAAAAACTTTTTATCAGCCAATGTGCTGGCAACTATTGTTAGATGAGGGTTATTACTTCCTGATGCCGTTTGTAAATTGTTGATAGATACCTGAGCTTTTAGTTGTTGATGTTTTTTTTAATATTGAATAGTTACAAGCTTTTATTTTGATTGCGTGGCAGTGTGAAATACAACTACCAGGTAATGCTGAATTACCTAAATAAACTCATCCATGTGGGCCATGCCGTTTTTATCCAATAATAGCCAATGCGAATAAAGTGCAGAACTTAGTGATTTTTGGTTGTAAGGAATTCCGAATTCATCAGCAGTTGATTGTACTATTTTTCTAATTACCGGAAAATGCACGTGAGCAATGGAGGGAAAAAGATGATGAACAGCATGATAATTAATTCCGCCAAAGAAGAAAGCAACGAGCGGTGAACCAGTTCCGAAATCCATGGTAACTCTCATTTGGTGTTCAGCCCATGTTGTATTTATTTCCCCCTTTTCGTTTGGTTGAGGGAAAATAGAATCTTCATAAAGATGGGCCGGAAAAAGAGCTACAACGGCTGTAAGACTAGCTGTAATGTGCATGCACAAAAAGCCAAGAAGAACCGTTGCCACGGAACTTCCCGATAAAAAGATCGGCAGTATTAATATATAAGTGAAATAAAGAATTTTGGAGAGAATAAATAAAATATAATCCAATCTTGTATGGCTGATTTTTTTGATGCCAATCTTCCCCGAAAAAAAATCTTTAAAATCTCTTTTTAAAATTGCGTTGATTGTAAAGAAGCAGTACAAAAATGGAGCATAAAATTTCTGGTACCTGAAAAAAGGTTTCGGATATTTTAGTGGCTGAAAGGTTAAGGTTCCGGTTTGCTGAATATCAACATCATATTCCGGGATCATTGGATATTGATGATGTGAATACACATGCCTCATTTTCCATAGATAGCCTGAAGAGCCGATGAGATCAAAACTATAGCAAAGTAGTTTATTTACCCATTTCCGATTTGAAAAATTACTATGAGCCCCTTCATGACCCAGGTTAAGAACAATACAAATTTGAATAAAGCCCATCAGGGTGAAAGAAGTCAGCAGCAAACCATTATTACCATTGGCTAATAAAGTGAATGAATATAATACGGCATAAACAATACAGAAGAAGACCGCTTTGAAAATCCCGAATGCATTTGTTTTTTTTGAAATTTTCCCGGAATTGAAATACGCATTTACTCTTTCCTGCACTGTAAAAAAGAAATCAGCTTTGTTATCCTTTTTGTATATTATCCTCAGCATGTAATTATACAATTTTAAGTGCCGGAATACTATTTCTATTCAAAACCTTTTGCCGGGTCCGGCTTGCGTTTGCAGCTACGAATGTCGCTAAATAAAAGTATATTAATTATCAGAAAGTATTTGGTGTCTAAATATAGATATTTTCTACCCGGATTTTGCTAAAAATCTACCATTTAGAAACGGTGATGATTTCTGCATCCTGTTGGTATTTGAGCATTTATTCGTCCCGAACCCTGCCTGTTAATTGTCTGGAAGTTAATTTAATGCATTCTTTTCATTATGGATTACTTACCAAATCCTCACCAGGGCGAATTTATCCGGTGTCTTTAGTAGATGGGGAGTTATATTACCTGAATGTTTTTATATCCTGATAATCGACTGCTGCTTTTATTAATAATTCCTGAGATTCTAACAGGAACTATTATTTTAATTAAATCCTTTTCATATACAGTCAATGTTATTAATACCTGCATCTTACCATCTAAACAAAATGGCAAAGTTATAATGGAGGGTAACAATATTCAAATAAGCTGGCAGTCTGTTTTTTATAAATAAATAACCAGTCAGAAGTACCTGACTGGTTAAATTGTGGTTTCTAAAATAATTATTATTTTAAAAAATAATTTGTGCCCGGAACTGGATTCGAACCAGCACATCCTTGCGAACGCTGCGACCTGAACACAGTGCGTCTACCAATTTCGCCATCCGGGCATAAGAGTAATTCAGGGCTGCAAATATAAATGATTCGTTTAAATGATTAGGGATTTATAAGTCAATTTTTAATTGTCTGATTGGCCCGCCCTCCAGCCAATTAATAATACACCTGCAATTACCAGAACAGTGCCAATAACCTGCTCAAAAAAGATTTTTTCCCCTAAAATATAATGCGCCTGAATAATAGTAGAAACCGGTCCAATGCTGGAAATAATGGCTACATTATTAGAGCCTATTTTTTTTATTCCGCCGGAAACAAGAAAGGACGGGATTACTGTTGCCAAAATAGCCAGCAAGATACCATACCACCATAATTCTTTCCCTGAATGTATCAGGGCATAATTGCCTTTTAAGATGAAATGAAGAAATACCCCTCCGGTTGCCGCCATCATTGCGTAAGCAGTGAATTTAGTTACGCCTACCTGAGGAATTATCCTCCCGCTGCCAACAATATAAACAGCATAGGTGATGCTACAAATAAAAATTAAAATGCTTCCCCAAAAGAAATTCGGGTTACCTGTATCAATATGCATCTCGCCATAATAAGCTATGGCAATTCCTGTATAAGTAAGTAATAAAGCCAATTGCTGAGTACGATTTACTTTTTGTTTGAAAACAAGGGCATTCATCAATACAGAAAAAGTAGGATAGAGAAACAATATTAATCTTTCCAGCCCGGCAGAGATATACTGCAAGCCCATAAAATCAAAAAGGCTGCTGATATAGTATCCAAAGATTCCCAGTCCCAATATCTGTACCCACTGTCTGCCGGTTAGTTTATTGTAGTTGACTCTTCTGCTTGCCAAATAAGCAGCGCCAATATAAAACGGTAAAGAAAAAATCATTCTTAAGGTAAGTAAACTCAATGCATCTGTTGCTGTGTTGGCAAATGCTTTTTTTATAATGATGGCTTTGGTTGAAAATAATATAGAACCAATAAATGTAATGATGAAACCTGTCAGCGTTATTTTATTGGCAATAGATTTATTCATTATAAAAATAAGCGCTGAAAATTTACAGAGGGTTTTCTTTTTATACTAAAATTATAAGATTACCTGTTTTATCTCTTCTGCTAATGAGAAGTCATTCATTCACTTTCTCTACACACTTACATTAAAATCTCTTAATGCATCGTTCAAACTTGTTTTTAAATCAGTGCTTAGTTTACGCTGACCAATAATTAATGCACATCCCACACCATATTCGCCGGCAGGAAATTTTTTGGTATAAGAGCCGGGTATTACTACGCTGCGTGCAGGTACACGTCCTTTCATTTCAATTGGTTCGTTACCGCTTACGTCAATAATTTTTGTTGATTGGGTTAATACAACGTTGGCGCCTAATACAGCTTCTTTTTCAACAATTACTCCTTCCACCACAATACAACGGCTGCCAATAAAACAACCATCTTCAATAATTACAGGACTTGCCTGCAGCGGTTCTAATACACCGCCAATACCAACACCACCACTAAGATGTACCCCTTTGCCAATTTGTGCACAACTGCCAACAGTAGCCCATGTATCCACCATTGTTCCTTCATCAACATAAGCGCCGATATTTACATATGATGGCATTAGTACAACATTCTTTGCCAGGTAAGCGCCGTATCTTGCTACTGCATGCGGAACTGCACGAACTCCGAGATCTCTATAATTGGATTTCAATAGCATCTTATCATAGAATTCGAAAGGGGCCAGATGCCAGGTCTGCATTTGCTGAATGGAAAAATACA
>JBLMVP010000051.1:0-3651 GCA_050256755.1 Sphingobacteriales bacterium
GTAAAAGCGGGGTTTGAACCAAAGAATATTTTATACACTTCCAATAATATTGATTTCTCCGAAATAGAATCTGCTAAGGAACTGGGTGTAAATATTAATATTGATAGCCTGTCTAATTTGGAAAAGTTTGGGAAAAAGTTTGGGCATACCTATCCTATTGGAATAAGATTGAGGCCAAATATTATGGCAGGTGGTAATATCAAAATTTCCACGGGTCACGAAAAAAGTAAGTTTGGAATCCCGTTGGAGCAAATTGAAAAAGTGCTGGATATTGTAAAGGAAACCAACCTGCGTATTCAAAACCTCCATATTCATACGGGCAGCGAAATAAAAGATGTGGAAGTCTTTGCTAAAGGGATGGAAGTGTTATTTGATATTGCACAACAATTTCCTGAACTGGAAGTGCTGGATTTTGGCGGCGGGTTTAAAGTGCCTTATCATACAGGTGAAGAAGGAACAAACATGGAATTGCTTGGGAAAAAAATGGCTGAGGAGTTTGAATGGTTTGAAAAAAAATACAACCGGAAAATACAGGCTTGGTTTGAGCCCGGAAAATTTATGGTGAGTGAAGCCGGATATCTTGTTACTAAAGTAAATGTGATTAAAAACTCTAACGGTACAATTTTCGCCGGTGTGGATACAGGATTGAATCATTTTATCCGTCCTATGTTTTACGGTGCTTATCATGTGGTGGAAAATCTTTCTAATCCGTCAGGTGAAATAAAAACATACAATGTTGTTGGGAATATATGTGAGACAGATACTTTTGCCGAAGACCGGCCATTAAATGAAATTAGGGAAGGTGATTATCTTGTCTTTTATAATGCCGGGGCTTACGGATTTGAAATGGCATCCAACTATAACAGCCGCTATAAACCTGCTGAAGTATTGGTAAAAGATGGTAAAACAAAGTTGATTCGTAAACGGGATAATTTTGATGACCTGTTGAAGAACCAGGTAGAGGTTATATGATTGAGTTAATTATGGCATCTGTGAAAAATTTTATTTCTGTAATTGTAATGATAACAGCCATTGTATTATTACATGCTTATAAACCGGAAGCTGCACTTGTTAAATTTTTCAACACCAGTAAAGAAGATTTTATACAGGTAACCGGACGCATAGCTGGTAAAGAGTTTCGTTTTAATGATTTAAAAGCGGGTAAGTCCACTCCGTATATTCAAATCGGCAAAACATTTCTTACAGGAAATTTTAAAGTAATTACTGCTACTGATACATTGGAATATTCCCCCTCAGCTGAAGAAATAATGAAACAGGAGGAGTACAGCAAAGGGCGATTTATTATGGAGTTGAATATTGAAGTAAAAGAAGGTAAAAGGATTTTGGTGCTGAAGAGTTTTAAAAAATAAAATAGACAAACAGGACACAATATCATGTATCCGGTAACAAGTAACTGGAAACTGCTTGATGTACAATTACCATTTTCTCTTTTCGAAAAAACTATTTTTTCCTTTCAAATTTCCTTTTAACTTTCATTACTCAATTTTAACCTAAAACTGATTGTATGCCTATACGTATGGTAGATGATCCTCAGGACCAGCAGGAACAGAATAATAATGATGATCGGGGTGGCGGTGGAGGAGGTAATTTCCCCGGTGGTGGGGGCGGAAGCTTGTTTAATCTCCTGCCTTTATTATTAGGATTATTTCGTGGTAAAGGGATTATCTTTCTTTTAATCATTGGCGGCTTGTTATATTTTATGATTGGCCGTAGTGGTTGTAATATGGGTGGTGGTTCTGCTATCACAGATTTAATTGGTCAGTTTACCCGGGGTGGCGAACTCAACCGCGATACATTTGATAAAGCAAAAATTTTTGAAGGATTAGATGATTATAAAAATCCGTTACCGGAAGCAGCAAATCTTCAACGTTTCGCTCCAATCCCCGGTGACCAGGGACAGCAAGGTTCTTGCGTGGCATGGAGCAGTGGTTATGCTGCACGAACTATTTTAGAAGCTGCGAAAACCGGTGAAAATCCCGACCAGTTAAAATTTTCTCCGGCATTTTTATATAACAATATTAAGCTGGAAGGTTGCCAGGGTTCTTATGTGTTAAGAGCTATGGAGTTTATGAGTAAACAGGGTGCTGTTCCTTATAATGAATTTCCTTATCGCGATGATGATTGTGAAAGGCAACCACCTTCCCAATTGTATAATGAAGCTTCACAACATCGCATAGCGGGTTTTAATCGCTTAACGCTTGGTGATAATCCAGATGCTATTGATTTAAATGCTATCCGTGCCAACCTCGCCCAGGGGGCCCCGGTGGTAATTGGCATGATGGTAGGACAAAGTTTTATGCAACCTATGATGGGGCAGGATGTATGGCGGCCTGAACCAGGTGATAGAAATATGAATGGTTTTGGTGGTCATGCAATGTGTGTGGTTGGCTACGATGATAAAAAATATGGCGGCGCTTTTTTATTAATGAACAGCTGGACTCCACAATGGGGTAATAATGGTTTTGCCTGGGTACGTTATCCGGACTTTAAATATTTTGTTAGGGAAGCATATGGTCTGGAACCAATGCATAAACAAAACGAATCTTATACTCCTTTTAGTTGTGAAGTTGGTTTGGTGAAAGTGGAGTTTGATGGTAAAAAAACAGTACCCCGTGGCTATATCGAATTGAAAAATGCCGGTGATAATAAATTTGAAACTGTTTCTCCAGTAAGAATTGGTTCAAAATTTAAAATGGAAGTGCATAACACAACAGAATGTTATGTTTATATTTTTGGGAAGGAAACGGATGGCACCAGTTATACTTTGTTTCCTTATCCCAAGGCAGATGACCCTGCACAAACAAAATATTCTCCTTTCTGCGGAATAACAGGATATCGGTTGTTTCCAAAAGATAAAAGTATGAGTCCTGACAGCATTGGTACCAAAGATATTTTTGCTGTAGTGGTGAGTAAGGAATCATTGGATTGGTACCGGTTAAATCAGCAAATAAGTCAAAATCCTACTACTGACTATGCATTAAGATTAAACAATGCATTGGGTAACCGCCTGATTAAAAAAATTAAGTTTCAAACCACTGACAAAGGAAATGTTAGTTTTACTGCTGATACAGATGGAAACAGTGTGGTTGTGTGGGTGGTGGAAGTGGATAAAAATTAAAACTGATTTATGGATAACAATGTAACATCTTTTATACGGCTCATGAAACATCCTGTTAAATTCAGGATGTTTTTGTTTGCGAAACTGCCAGCTGCATTTTTTTCTGGTGTTAGAATAAAGAAGTTGGATGAAAAACATTGTGTAACTTCTGTTCCGTTTAAATGGTTAACACAAAACCCCTTTAAAAGTACCTATTTTGCAAGTTTAAGTATGGCGGCGGAAATGAGCACAGGTGTATTGGGGTTGATGCATATTTATAAAAGAAACCCGGGTGTGTCTATGCTGGTGGTAAAAATTGATAGCAATTATTTTAAGAAAGCTGTTAATAAAACTTTTTTTACCTGTGAAGACGGAGAAAAGATTTTGCAAGCAATAGAAGATGCCATTGCAACAGGAGAGGGAAAAACAGTTACAGCAAAATCGATTGGTAAAAATGTTACTGGAGAAGTGGTAGCAGAGTTTTTTGTAACCTGGTCCTTTAAAGGAAAGGTGGTAGTATAAAATAAATTGAG
>JBLMVP010000052.1:0-14900 GCA_050256755.1 Sphingobacteriales bacterium
AAACAGTTGGCGAATCTGCCAAACTGGTTGATAGATTTTGTAACTTTCTTTGGCATAACAATACTATGCCTCCTGAATTAAAAAATATTGATATACCTGATAAAGAGATTTTAACCAAACTCTTTATTGGATTATTTTTTCTAATCCTTGCAATCATTGCCCTTTTTTATAATAAGCGTTTATTTAAAGGTTGGATAAAAAAAGAATGGTGGAGAAAGAACATGGCAGTTATTTTAGTAGGAGAATTATTTTTCTTTACGCTGGCTCCAATCTATCCTGATATTCAAAGGATGATGCATTATTTTGGTTATGTATATGCATATATTATTTATCCTATAGCGTTCGCTATAATGATTTTCCTGACATATAATGCGGTTAATTTTTTAATAGGCTTCAGGTTATTTCAATTCAGAAGTTTTGCCGCAAAGCAATTGTGGTTGGTTGCAGCCATTATTATTTCGGGGTGCTTAATTATTTTGCCTTTTAATTATTTAGGAAATGGATTTTCATTACGTTATTACCCGCTTGCCAGTCTATGGGGTGTTTTTTTCGGCGGATTAGTGGGCATATTCCAGGTAGTTAATAATTATGCCGAACTTAACCGGAAGCAAAAATTAAATGAAAAAGAGCTGGAGCTAAGTAAACTCAGGGAATTAAAAACAAAAGCGGAACTGGAAGCGCTTCACTCTAAAATCAATCCTCATTTCCTGTACAACGCTTTAAACTCTATAGCTGATTTATCCATTACAGATGGAAAGAAAGCAAGAAAAATGACTACTGCCCTGGCTGATTTGTTCCGCTATAGTATTAATTACAGTAACCACAATTATTCATCTGTTGCAGACGAAATGGAAATGGCAGAAACTTACCTGCATATTGAAAAGATAAGATTTGAAGATAAACTGAATTATGTTATTAAAACAGATGATAATGCAAAGCACTACCTGTTACCCAGATTTTTGTTGCAACCATTAGCAGAGAATGCTGTGAAGCATGGGCTGAAAGCTACCGGTAAAGAGACGAATATTGAGATAAGTGTTACACTAGATGAAAAGGGACTGGTGATTGAAGCAAAAGATAATGGGCCATTCTTCCAGGATGATTTAACGCCAGGCTATGGAATCAAAAGCATTTATGACAAATTAGATTTATTATTTTCCGGCCAGTATGAAATACAGTTTAAGAATGTACCGGAAAAAAAGATTTCAATATTAATTACTAAACTGATAAAAGATGAGCCAGCTATTTAAAGCCATGGTAATTGATGATGAACCTGCTGCCCGCAGGCTTTTAAAAAGTTTATTGGCGGAGTATAAAGATGTGGTAGAAGTTATTGGAGAAGCTGGTAACGGCAAAGAAGCTATTACAAAGATAAAGGAGCTTAAACCCGATGTGATTTTTTTGGATATACAAATGCCTGACTTAACCGGGTTTGAAGTGATAGAAAAATTAGACCATAAACCCAATATCATTTTCACAACAGCCTATGAGCAATATGCCATCAAAGCATTTGAAACTTTCTCTATAGATTATTTATTAAAACCAATACGTGAAGAACGCATGGCCCAAAGTATTGAAAAACTTAAAAAGTTTGGTAAGATTAATACTAGGATAGATATTTCTAATCTTAAAGAAATAATTGAGCAGTTTCATACGCCTAAAAAGGCTACAGCTCTGCCTATTAAAATAGGAGAGAAGATTATTCTGCTTCGCTTTGAAAAAATTGCTTACCTGGAAGCAAATGATAAATATGTAAATGTGTTTATGGAAGACGGGCAAAAGTATCTTACCGATCAAACATTAACAGCATTGGAAGAAAAACTGCCAGCTCAATTTCTCCGTATTCAAAAGTCTTATATTATCAACAAAGACAAAATAAAAGAGGTCCACAAACATTTTAATGGCCGTTTTGTCCTTACCATGGATGACAAGGAAAGAAATCGAATTACCTCCGGCCTTACTTATAATGAGGCAGTAAAATCGGCTTTGGGACTTATGTAGTCCAATTTCATTGCTCCATCCAGTCATTTTACCCCAGATTTACAACAGTTCCCCTGAATTTGATTGACTTCAAATGGTCACTGATTTAGCTTTAACATATCACGTTGACTAAAGCTAAGCTACCTTGCATTACCAAATATCCCTGAAATAGACCGTTTAATGTAAAACTATGTTCCTTGCATTGCAAAGTACTTATCTTTGGCTTGTAATTAACAAAAAAAGGTACTAAACCAGAAAAAACAACATTATGAAAAAATTAATTGGTCTGCTGCTTGTTACTCTTTCACTGAGTACAATGTCATTTGCACAGACTAAAAATGGGAAAATTACAGGACAGGTTATTGATGGTAACACTAAAATTATTGAAGCAGCTACCATATCCTTATTGAGAGCAAAAGATTCTAGTATGGCTAAAATTGGTGTAGCTGACAGGCAGGGAAAGTTTGTTTTTGAAGGAATAGACGATGGAAAGTATATGGTTTCAATATCAGCAGTAGGGCATGCTAAGGCCTATAGCGAAACCTTTGAAATTAACGAGAGTAAATCTTTAGTAGAATTACAAACAATAGAATTGGTACCGGTAGCTAAATCATTAAGCGCAGTTACAGTAGTTTCAAGGAAGCCATTGATTGAACAAAAGCTTGACAGGACAATTGTAAATGTTGAAGCGGCTGTAACAAATGTAGGAGCATCAGCATTGGATGTATTGGAAAAATCACCCGGAATTTCCATTGATAAGGATGGCAATATTAGTTTAAAAGGTAAGCAGGGAGTTCAGGTTTATATAGATGGTCGTCCTTCTTATTTATCAGGAGCTGATTTAGCTACTTATCTCCGTAATTTAACCAGCGCCCAGCTGGACCAGATAGAAATTATGACCAACCCGCCGGCAAAATATGATGCCGCCGGTAACAGCGGAATTATTAATATCAAAACAAAAAAGAATAAGCAGCTTGGATATAATGGAAGTATTAATTTAGGATATAGCCAGGGGCGTCTTCCAAAATTTAATGAATCAGTAAACTTTAACTACCGCAAAAACAAAGTAAACCTTTTTGCTAATGTTGGTTACAGTAACCGCAGAAATTTTCAGGATTTGGATATTCAGCGCAAGTTTATTGAAAAGAGTACGAAAGTATTAATATCAAATTTTGACCAGGAATCAAGAATAAAAGAAAATGGCCAATCGCTGAATGCTAAAGTTGGCTTAGATTATTATGCTTCAAAGAAAACGACTTTGGGTGTAGTGTTAAGTGGTTTTGATAACCCAGGTAAGTTTAGTAACCATAGCGATGTATTTATTTCTGATCCTAATAAAGTTCTTAGCAGTATTACTTTGGCTGGTACAAATAACGACAGGAAATGGAAAAATTTTGGTGCTAATTTAAATTTGCGTCATTTATTTGACTCAACCGGAAAAGAACTCACTTCAGATTTAGATTATTTGGGCTACAAAAGCACAAACGCACAGGATTTGGTTAATGCTTATTATGGTGCCACAGGAATACCAACCTTTATTCCAGACACATTACTTGGTTCTTTACCACAGGATATAAATATTTATTCAGCCAAGGTTGATTACACACATCCATTAAAGAAAGGTGCAAAGATTGAAGCCGGAGCAAAAACTAGTTTTGTGAAAACCGATAATGATGCGAGGTATGACAGTTTATTAAGCAATCAAAAAGTACTGGACAGGGGACGCAGCAACCATTTCGTTTATAACGAAAATGTAAATGCGGCTTATGTAAATTTCAGTAAGCAGCTTGGCAAAAAAATAAGTGCACAGTTTGGTTTAAGGGTGGAAAATACCAATGCAAAAGGACATTCAACAGGATTAGTTTACAAAAATAATGACTGGGTAACGTTTGATACAACTTTTAACAGACATTATACTCAATTATTTCCAACGGCATTCTTCCAGTACACAGCTGATAAGAAAAATACTTTTGGATTAAATTATGGCCGTCGTATTGAGCGTCCTGATTATGAAGACCTCAATCCTTTTATTCTTTTTCTTGACCGGTATACATTTGAGCAGGGAAATCCAAATCTTCAGCCACAGTTTAGTCATAATATAGAATTGAGTCATACTTATAACGGATTTCTTACTACTACGTTAAATTATACAAATACAACTGATATTATTAATGAAATACTTGAACAAAATACCAGTTCCAGCGAGACTTATGTAAAAAGGGCCAATATTGCCAAACAACGCCAGTATGGATTATCAGTAGCCGCAGGATTTTCTGTAAAAAAGTGGTGGAGTATGAATGTATATGGAAATGTTTATAACAATTTTTACAAAGGAATTATAAATGGTGATTATGTTGAAACAGAAGCAACTTCTGGTCAGTTTAATGTGGGTAACCAATTTAAATTTAAAAAGGGATGGGCTTCCGAATTGAGCGGTTTTTACAGAACAGGTGGTATTGATGGTATTTTTCGTATAAAAGGATTTGGTATGATGAATATGGGCGTTAGCAAACAAATTATGAAAGGCAAAGGCTCAGTTCGTTTCAACGTACGTGATGTACTTTGGTCACAAAAAATTAAAGGTGATATCCGATTCAGCAATATTGATGCAGCCTTTCAGCAAAAAAGAGACAGCCGTGTGTTTAATATAGGATTTACTTATCGTTTCAATAAGGGTAAGGTTGGCCAAAAAAGAAAAACAGGTGGTGCAGGTGACGAACAAAGCCGTGTAAAAGTTGGCACAGAAAATTAATACAATCATAAATCATTAAACCTCATTCGAAATAAGTTATAGCAGTTTTCTCATGTAATAGTCCTCCCGTTTTTACGGGAGGACTTTATTTTATAAAAAATTGATTATTTCTTTGGCAACTTGATTGTCCCTGTATATCCTTCTGTGTCCGAGACCTTGGGTAATAATAAACCGGATGTGCTTATGGTTGTCTTCTTTTACTTTTAAAGCATCATTAAGCGGCGTGATATCGTCATCTTCATCGTGTAACCACAAAATTTCTGCATTAATATGTTTCACCGCTCTGCGAATGGAAAAATGAGATGGATGGACATCAGTTATTTCTTCAATCAGTTTGTTGAATTCCTTTTTTACTTCATCATTTATTTGAAGAAGTTTGCAAAAAGTATTAATGGCTGTGGTTGTTTCTGTAGCCGGTGCAATTAAAGCAATCCTTGTGTTATTGTCATGCTTAATTTTTTCGATATAATGAGCAATTGTGAGACCACCGAACGAGTGTGCCATAAAGGATTGAATGGGCCCAAATTTTTTAATAATATTTTTAATTGTTTTTATATAGAGCGGAAGATTAAGTTTTTTGCCGCTGCTTTCGCCATGCGCTGGTGCATCAAAAGCCAGTACTTCATAACCTTTTCTTATTAAAGGATTAATGTACCGGTCAAAATTTTTCACAGTGGATTCAAAACCATGGAGAATAAGCACCTTCCTTCTTTCAATCCCTTTTTCATGATTCCAGCGAAAGCCTTTGATGGTATAGCTGTCCATTTGAAAAGAAAGTTTTTCAGCTTTTTCAAATACTGGTGGTGTTTTCTTTTTAGATTTTCTGTAAGGAGTTGAAAAAATTTCCAGCGCTTTCTCCGCTGCTTTACGTTTGGAAATTACCGACAGTAAATTTAGCTTCGTCCTGATATATCCAATTGCGATCTTTTGTGCTAATTTCATTCTTCAAAGATAGTTATGAGGATTGTTATTATTGGTTCTGGAAATACTGCAAATGTACTGGGCAGAAAAATCATTAGCGCCGGGCATGAAGTGGTGCAGGTTGCCGGAAGAAATGAAGAGGCTTGTGCTGAATTAGCTTCTTTGTTCAATTGTACATTTACCATTAACTGGAGTTTTATTGATGTACACGCCGATATATACATAGTGGCCATAACGGATACTGCACTGGAAGGTATAAATACCAAACTGAGATTGGATAAGAAGCTGGTTGTTCATACTGCAGGTTCTGTAACGAAAAATGTGCTGAAAAATGTTTCAACAAACTATGGTGTACTATATCCATTACAAAGTTTGAGAAAGGAATTAAATGAATTACCTGCTATTCCATTTTTAATTGACGCAAATACATCTGACAATATTACCCTGATAAAAGATTTTGCGGAAACGATATCAGATAAAGTGCAAGTAGCTGATGATGAGGAAAGGAAAAAACTTCATTTAGCTGCAGTAATGGTGAATAATTTCACTAGTCATCTTTATGCACTCGCGGAAGAGTTTTGCATAAATGAAAGAGTTGATTTTGAAATATTATATCCTTTAATTAAGGAAACGGTTGAAAGAATTGAAAATGGGTCTCCTGGGGATTTACAAACCGGACCTGCCATAAGAGGTGATGAATCTACTATAGAAATGCATCTTCATTTGCTTAAAAATTATCCTCACTTAAGTAATATTTACACCCGGCTAACAGAAAGTATTAAATCCTTTTATAAAAAATAATCCCTGCCTTACTGCAGGGATTATTATACCGATTCTGGTTTTGATTTATTTTATCGGTTGGTAAATATCTGTTTGAACCTGGTAAGGATCTTTTATAGTGCCGGCGTCACCAATATAAACTTCATAGGGAGCTCCGTTTGATTCTTTATTATTAGCTTTCATCCATTCAGCAATTTTATTATAAGCTTTTGGAATTAAAGAATATGGTCCCCAGAAATGAATGACTACGGCTCTACCCTCCATTAATTGTTTGGTGTTTATTCTTCCTTCTGTTGCGGGTGGTAATTTATTTACAGGAACAGCAGCTTCCATTTGCATAGGATAAGTTGGACCGGAATAAAATGCCATTGGAGCACCTGTTTCTTTTATACCAAGGCCTTTATAAAAAGTTCCAATTTCACTATAGGCAGCACCTAACTTAGGACCTATCTCATCAAAGTTATTAGCTGTTTCTTTTATGTATAACAAATTTAAAGTAGAGGTATTTTTTTCTTCTACTTCCATTTTAGGTTCAGCCAGGCCTGTAGGCATAGCAGGACTTGCTTCTGCTGCTTTTTTAAGACCTTCCAACCCTTTTTCAAAATCAGGGCCAACCATTTTATCCATAAATAAGAAAACATATTTTGAAATGGCTTTAGAAAAAAATCCACCGCCGGCCTTACTTTCCATAAACCATTTTACTTCTGTGCCGCCATCTTTTTCATTCATTTCCCATCCTCCTTTTGCAGTGCCATTTTCCATAAAATCCAAATCCGTTTTAACGAGTTTATTGGGAACACTTTCTGTAATGGTCAACTTGCCATTTCCAACATCTCTCACTTTACTTTCCCATGAATAGGAGGCGCCAACACCTTCTGTTTTATCACCCCAGGTTTTTTTCATTTGGGGGTCTTTCTGGTTCCATGGCATCCATTTGTCGTAGGATTTTAAATCATTCACCTGGGCAAATACAGATTCTGGTTTAACATTATTCATCTGCAATGTTCTTTGTACATGGGTTTCACCCGGTAAAAAAAATGAAACCACAAGCAGTAATACTACTAAAGCCACAATAAAAAACAGCAATCGTTTCAGAAATTTCATAACAGTTTTTTTAAGCGTGAAAAAATGGAAGAATAAGACAGGAAATGGATAGTAAGTTGTACAAGTTAAACTATCTGGTAAAAATTTGCAAGCCGCGGTTCAACAAATTTGCGTTTTATGGGTTATTATTCCTTTTTACGAAAATTAAATCACTCATTTTCCGATACTTTTGCGCAAAAATCAGATTAGATGTACAAGATAAATTTCAGGTTTGAACAGAAAGGACTGGAGCCCGTTATGCTAACCAATATTGCCCCTGACCAATCGATACTGGAAGTAGCCCTTACAAATAATATTGAGATTCATCATAACTGCGGAGGTGTATGTGCCTGTAGTACCTGTCATGTTTACGTTGAAAGCGGCGAAGATTTTTTGCCGGAAATCAGCGATAAAGAGGAAGATTTTATTGACAGGGCAGTTAGTCCCCGTTTAAATTCCAGGTTGAGTTGTCAGTGCATATTAGAAGAAAGTAACACCCGGGAAATAACTATTTTAGTGCCTGACCAGAGCCAGTTTTTAGGAGAGTAATTATAGAAAGTTAGCAATTTGCAGTTGACAATTAGTAATACTTATTGAACAAATTAAATAACTGACGATAAACAATTTATCTACGGAAGCTTTAGCAAAAGCGGCCACAAACAAAAAAAGAAACAAGATATCATGAGTCATTTTGAACCACCCATTCACTGGGGCGATTATGAAGATATAGCAATGAAATTGTACGAAAAGTTTGGGGACGATTTTAATGAAGGTAAAATTTACCGCATCCGTTTTACAGACTTGCTGGAATGGGTTTTACAAATACCCAATTTTGCAGGTAAAAGAGAAGAATCTAATGAAGGTCACCTTGAAATGATTCAGAGTAAGTGGGTATATGAGTGGAGAGATAACCAGAAATAAAACTATTATTCATTTTCCAATCCCAATTTTGATGAACGTTCTCGAATTATTTAAACCCATCAAGGCATTTGCACTGGATATTGACGGTGTATTAACTGATGGTTCACTATTGATAATGCCGGGCGGAGAATGGGTAAGAAGAATGAATATTAAAGATGGGTATGCATTACAGTTGGCTGTAAAAAAAGGGTATAAAGTTTTTGTGATTTCAGGTTCAACATCAACGCCTGTGGCAGAGAGAATGGCAAAACTTGGTATTAAAGAAATTCACCAGGGCATACATGATAAAAAGCAGAAATTGCAGGAGCTGATGACTATATACTCATTAGCTGCAGATGAATTGCTTTATATGGGGGATGATATTCCTGATTATGAAGTAATGAAAATGGTTGGCTTGCCTGTGTGCCCCATTGACGCAGCCACGGAGATAAAACAAATAGCTCAATATATTTCTCCGCTAAAAGGAGGAGAAGGTTGCGTAAGAGATGTACTGGAAAAAACAATGAGGCTTAATAATCATTGGGAAATTGATACTTCTGTTGCCAGCCAATGATTATCTTCGGCATGCAATAAAAGCAAATGAAACTAATCGCTGCTTTTTTTAAATTAATACGTTGGCCAAACCTGGTCTTTATTGCTGTTACCCAATTGCTTTTTTATTATTGCATAATTGTTCCGGTATTTAGCGGCGATAATACGGGGTTAATTTACCTGGATGTATACCGTCTGCTGTTAATCATTATTTCTTCCATCTTAATTGCAGCAGCAGGATATATCATTAATGATTATTTTGATATTAATATTGATCTCGTTAATAAGCCTCAAAAGAATGTTATAGACAGGTTAATGAGCAGGCGATGGGCTATGTTCTGGCATATGCTTTTATCCATGGCCGGGATTGTAATTGGGTTTTATGTGGATTATCTCAGCCGTCATTTCCTTTTGGGAATATCCAATGTGGTGTGTGTATTTATATTGTTTGTGTATTCCATGACTTTTAAAAAACGTATGCTTATTGGTAATGTATTAATTTCTTTACTTACCGGATGGGTAGTTTTTGTGATTGGTATTTATGTGTTATCTGATTTTATCTTTGCTAAAGAAAGTTATCATGGCATAACATCCCGAATTTTACGGCTTACTGTTTTATACACGGCTTTTGCATTTATTATTTCACTAATAAGAGAAGTAATAAAAGATATGGAAGATATTGAAGGAGACAGAAGATATGACTGCCGTACCATGCCAATTGTTTGGGGTGTTAATGCTACAAAAGTTTTTACAGCTGTCTGGCTGATTGTGTTAACTGTTTCCCTTGTTGCTGTTCAGGTTTATGTACTCATATTTGGCTGGTGGTGGAGTGCTGTTTATGTTTTACTGCTGATTGTACTTCCCTTACTGTGGGTTTTATGGAAGCTGCGTTCAGCAAAACTGGCAAAAGATTTTCATAACCTGAGTACATTGATTAAGGTGATAATGTTTACAGGTATTTGCTCAATGATATTTTTTAAATTGTATTTGTAATGGAACGGATTATACTTGCCTCTCAATCTCCGCGTAGAAAGCAATTGCTGGAATGGGCAGAGGTGGCATTTGATGTAATGGTGAAGGAAACAGATGAATTATATCCTGCACATTTGGCGGTAGAACAAGTGCCCGTTTATATTGCTCGCAATAAGGCACTGGCCGTTCAGGAAGAATTAAGTCACGATAGAATTATATTAGCAGCAGATACAGTAGTGGTTTTAGAAAATGAAATTATCGGCAAGCCTAAAAACAGGGCGGAGGCAATAAAAATATTGAACCGTCTTTCCGGGCAAAAGCATTTGGTGATAACAGGAGTGGTGATTTTGAATGGTGAAATAGAAGTTTCTTTTGCTGATATAACAGAAGTCTGTTTTCATTCTCTTTCAGAGGAACAAATTACTTTTTACGTAGAAAAATACCAGCCTTACGATAAGGCCGGCGCTTATGCTATACAGGAATGGATTGGAGTGGTGGGCATTAAATCAGTTAATGGCGATTTTTATAATGTTATGGGTTTGCCAGTGAGCAGGGTAGTACAGGAATTGAGAAAGGTCAGTAAGTAAAAAGTATATTAAGTCAATCACGCTGGATATAGTTTTTGCAAATTGTTATAAGTATTGCTAACTTTCATACGCATCATTTTTAAGCTTTATAAACCTTGTATACTTAATATACCTTAAACCTTTGTCATCATGAACGAGCGACTGCTTCAATATATCTGGCAAATGCAGTTATTCAACAAAGCCAGCCTGGTTACTGTTAAAGAGGAATCCCTTCAGATAATTTTTCCGGGTAATTGTAATTCCAACCAGGGTCCCGATTTCCTGGAAGCTAAAATCAAAATTGTTGACACCATTCTTGCAGGAAGTATAGAAGTGCATGTAAAGTCTTCTGATTGGAATAATCATAAACATTCTTCAGATAAAAACTATAACAATGTAGTTCTTCATGTAGTGTGGGAAGATGATAATCCTTTAATAGCATTGCCAACATTAGTTTTAAATAACAGGGTTTCTAAATTATTGCTGAACAAGTATGAAGAGTTAATGCAAAGCAGGGGTTTTGTGCCCTGTGAAAATAGCATTGTCAATATTCATGAATTAGTTTGGCATAGCTGGAAAGAAAGATTACTGGTGGATCGGTTACAAAAAAAATCACAACAGGTATTAGACTATCTTGAAAAGTCCAGCAATCACTGGGAAGAAGTTTTTTGGTGGACGCTGGCAGGTAATTTTGGAATTAAAGTAAACAAAGATTGTTTTGAAGCAATAGCTCAATCAGTTCCTGTAAACTTATTAGCCAAACACAAACACAGTATTCACCAGTTAGAAGCTTTATTATTAGGCCAGGCAGGTTTGTTGAATAAAGAATTTCAAGAAGAGTACCCAAAGTTATTACGCAGGGAATATGATTTTTGTAAGACCAAATACCAGCTAAAAGAAATAGCTATAACTCCATCATCTTTACGGATGCGTCCTTCATCTTTTCCGGTAATCAGGTTGGCTCAGTTGGCTATGTTGGTTCACCAATCATTACACCTGTTTTCTAAAATAAAAGAAAGTGAATCACTGATTGAAATAAAGAAAATGCTGGATGTTACGGCTAATGATTACTGGCATTATCATTTTGCAATCGATGAACCATCCTCATACAAACCCAAACATCTTGGAGCGCAGATGGTTGATATTATCTTAATTAATACTGTAATACCTGTTTTATTTTCTTATGGACATTATTATAATGAAACAGTGTACAAAGACAAAGCATTAAAATGGCTGGAACAAATCAAGGCAGAGAAAAACAATATCACAAAAAATTGGATGCATCTATCCATTGTTAATCAAAATGCATTTGATTCGCAATCGCTCATTGAATTAAAAACAAATTACTGTGATAAACGAAGATGCCTTGAATGTGCAATTGGAAATGCTTTACTCAGAAAGTCTACCAGTTAATTTTTACATTCTGCACAATATCCAGGTGGATACTTTTGGCTACAGGATAAGTTATGGTAGCTCTTTGCAAGATAGTTTTAGCTTTTTCATCAAAATTTACGGATGCGGGAAATGAAAAGCCACATCTTCTTCCACAATTCTTCCTGGGTCGGGTTTCATGTGAGTTGAATATCAATTTTTACCTCTGTTAAATCGATCTGCATATCTCTTGCCCTAATACCCATAATCATCATCATACGCTACCCAGCCCCGTTGCCACCAGAGCGTTTGGGAAAAAATGCTGGGCTAATCCCTGGTTATCTGTTGGCACATCCGTTTCAATAGTAGTGCCGGATTGAAGGTAAGTAGCGCTTGTCCTTAAATTTCAGTTGTAAATATTTTTGATGTCATAATAAAAGTTTCAATATAGAGGCAGCATTTACTTTTCTCTAAGTGTCAATCAGTTTTAACAAAGCAGCAATACTTTGGGATATGGCTGTTTCATTTAAATTTGTGTAAATTTACTCAACTAATAACATTCAATAATTTACCGTGCGGAAAATAACCTGGATTTTACTTTTATTGATTATCGGCCATTCATCATTTGCACAGGATACAAAAGCTTCCACCAGCAGGGATGCCCGTAATGAGAAAAAACAAAAGAGAAAAGAAAAAATTAATGCGTTAATAAAACAGGAAGAGGAAGGTGCCCTTGTTTTTCATAGGCAGAATACTTTTGGGGTCAAGCTGAATACTGATGGTTATTCTTTGTTTTTTGAAAAAGGATGGATGCAGTCTTCCCGAAAAGCTACTCTTTTAAGTTTTGAATTGGGTGAAAAAAAACACCCTAAGGAACATAAACGATCCACTTCGGACAATGGAAGTTTTCTATACGTATCCAACACCCCGTTTGTTTATGGTAAGCAAAATATTTTTTACCAGTTTAAAATTTCAGCCGGGCAACAATTGGTTTTAGGATACCGTGGAAATAAAAATGGTGTATCTGTAACAGGTGTTTATTCAGGAGGATTATCAATCGGCTTTTTAAGACCTTATTACCTGCGTGTGCAAAGAACGGTTAGCAATGAAGTGGTGGATATTAAGTATTCACCGGCGGATAGTTTGGATTTTCTTGGAGACCGGATAATTGAAGGAACAGGTTTAAGACATGGATGGAATGAATTAAAAATTTCTCCCGGCCTGCATGCCCGTGCCGGTCTGAGATTTGACTATGGACGTTTTAATGAATTAGTTTCTGCGGTAGAAGTGGGATTAAATGCAGAATATTATTTTTCAAAGCCTGAAATTATGCTTCTCACTTCAAATAAACAGTTTTTGTTCAGTGCCTATGCCTCTATCAACTTTGGCAGGAGAAAGTAAACTATCTTTGCCCCTTAATTGTTGAAGAGCAGATATGAAACAAACATTCAGGAGTTGAGTTTTAAATAAAAGACAATAAAAGTAATTCTGCCTGTTAATGCTCATCCTTCAGGTTTGTTACATCTGGCTAAAATAAAATAGTAGACATCAGATGAAAGAACTTACTGTTATCCCCGCTGTTTTAGAAGAACAAAAGCCAAAAAAGCCAGATTGGTTAAGGGTTAAATTACCTATTGGCGAAAGCTATAAAAATGTACGTAACCTCGTAGATACACATAAACTTCATACTATATGTGAAAGTGGTAACTGCCCTAATATGGGTGAGTGCTGGGGAGCAGGAACTGCTACTTTTATGATATTGGGTAATATTTGTACCCGCAGTTGTGGCTTTTGTGCCGTGGCTACAGGCAGGCCAACAGAGTTGGATTGGGATGAACCCCAACGAGTGGCTGAGGCCATTTACCTGATGAAAGTAAAACATGCAGTTATTACTTCTGTTGACAGGGATGAATTAAAAGATGGGGGCAGCATTATCTGGTTCAATACTATCAAAGCAGTTAAACAGCTCAATCCTGATACAACATTAGAAACATTGATCCCGGATTTTAAAGGAGAGAAAGAAAATATTCAAAATATAATAGATGCAGCACCCGAAGTAGTATCACATAACATTGAAACGGTAGAACGTTTAACGAGACAGGTGAGAATACAGGCTAAATACTGGCGTAGTATGGAGGTGCTTAAAACATTAAAAGAAGGGGGCGTGCGTACCAAGAGTGGCATTATGCTGGGTCTTGGGGAAACAAAAGAAGAAGTTATTCAAACCATGAAAGATTTGAGTAATGCGGGGGTGGATGTAATCACTATTGGACAATACCTGCAACCAACAAAGAAACATTTACCTGTTCACCGCTTTGCTCATCCTGATGAATTTGCTGAGTTAAGAGATATTGGATATGAACTGGGTATTGATTATGTGGAAAGCGGACCATTGGTACGTTCCTCCTACCACAGCGAAAGACATGTTTTTCCCGGAATTGGAAGAAACGAATGGGAAATAAAAAAAGGAGCGTAGTGCTCCTTTTTTGTTGAATATTTTTCAATCCTTTTTGATATGAAAAAAATAACTAAAAGATTTTTAATAGTAATTGGAGGTACAATACTGTTTATCAGTCTTTTTGCTTTTGCAACTAACCGTACCTATTTATTTAAAGCGTTAGTGTTTAATTTTGCTGATGTAGATGACTATAAAATATTCACTAATGAACCAGTTAGTGTAAATAAGGTTCAGCCCTGGCCACAATCAGGCAATTATGGTAAAACTCAAATGCCGCTTGAACTTAATAACTTATTATCTGGTATTAACAGTATTGCAGTAGTTGTAATTAAAAACGATTCTCTTTTATTTGAAAAATATTGGGGTGATTATTCTGATTCTTCTCTTTCCAGTTCCTTTTCAGTTGCTAAAAGTATTACCAGCCTGTTAATTGGAGTAGCATTAAAAGAAGGTAAAATTAAATCTTTAGATGAACCGGTTGGAAATTATTTGCCTGAATTTAAAGAAGGAATAAAAGCTAAACTGAAAATTGTTGATTTACTTACCATGAGCAGCGGAAGTGACT
>JBLMVP010000053.1:0-14854 GCA_050256755.1 Sphingobacteriales bacterium
TATTGAACTGCACATTGAGCAGGGAGGAATTTTAGAAAAAGAAAATATTCAAATTGGTGTGGTGGAAGGTATTGTTGGGATTGAAGATTGGGAGGTTACGATTGAAGGAGTAGCCAACCATGCAGGCACCACGCCCATGAATATGCGACATGATGCGTTACTATCTGCAGCCAAACTTATCGTGGCAGTAAATGAAGTCGTTACAAGTTATGAAGGAAAGCAGGTGGGCACTATTGGTAAAATTGCTGCAGAACCGGGGGCGTATAATGTTATTCCCGGAAAGGTCATTTTAGGAATGGAGATAAGGGATATTTCTTTTGAAAAAATTGGAAAACTGTATAATGATATTGAAAAGAAAGCATCATCCCTTGCCGCTTCCGGCGGAACAAAGATTTCATTCAGGCAGCAATTCATACCCATTCGCCCTGCATTGACTGACAAAACAATTCAAAGTAAAATTGTAAACGCTGCAAAAACACTGGGTTTAAGTTATAAATATATGCAAAGTGGTGCCGGGCATGATTCACAGGATATGGCTTTAATTGCACCTGTAGGAATGATTTTCGTGCCGAGTGCTGGAGGTATCAGTCATTCGCAAAAAGAATTTACTAAAGCAACTGATATGGCCAATGGCGCCAATGTTTTATTACAAACTATTTTACAATTAGACAAAGAATAAAATCATGAAAAAAGTATCCGTAATCGTTTTACTTAGTTTTATTCAACTTTCCATCTCAGCACAAAAAATCGTACTGCTTGCCAAAACACTAATTGACGGAACAGGAAAAACAATCAGCAATCCGGCTCTTGTTATTGACAGTAATAAAATTATTGCCATTACTACAAAAGAAAACATTCCGAAAGGCGCCAAAATTATTGACCTTGGTGGTTATACTTTATTACCAGGTTTAATTGATATGCATGTACACCCGGATCTAACAACCGAAGATTACCAGGTGGATCATTTGCGTAGCTCTTCAGCATCCAAAGCATTGCTTGGATTAAAAAAGGTACAAGACCTGTTAGCAGCAGGATGGACTGCATTGAGGGTTGCCGGTGATGGAGATGTGGGATATGCCAATATGGAAATTCGAAATGCTATTAATAAAGGAATGTTTGTTGGGCCACATATTTATGGCGCCGCTCATTATATTTCAGTTACCGGCGGTGGCGGTGATATAAACTTTCTTTCTCCTGAACAAAAAGTTATTCCGGATGGATTGATTGCTGATGGTCCGGAAGAAATGAGAAAAGCTATCCGAAATGAAATAAAATATGGTAGTGACTGGATTAAGCTTTTAGTAACAGGTGCCTTTATGACGGCAGGAGATAATCCAAAAAATGTTCATTTTAGCCAGGAAGAATTAAATGCAGCGATGGAAGAAGCAGCGAGAAGAGATGTACCCGTAATGGCACATGCACATGCTACCGAAGGAATAAAGATGGCTGTGAAAGCAGGTGTACGAACCATAGAACATGGTTCTTTTATTGATGAAGAAGCAATGGATCTCATGATACAATATGGAACATATTTGATACCCACGCTTACCATCGGTTTATATTTTAATGAAAAACTGGCTGACAATAAATCATTGTCTAAAGCAATTGATCTGAATAAAAAAACAAGAGAAAGTGTCTACAACAGTATGAGGCTGGCTATTAAAAAAGGAGTAAAATTCGGGTTAGGCACTGATTATGTAGGATGGTCTGCTGATTATTCCGCAAGGGAATTTGGTGAATACGTAAAATTAGGAATGACATCCATGCAGGCGATAATGTGTGCCACAAAAGTAAATGCCGAAATACTTAAAAAGGAAGTTGAAATAGGCAGCATTGAAGCTGGTAAACTGGCAGACATCATTGCAGTAAAAGGTGACCCGCTGAAAGACATCTCGGAACTACAAAGAGTAAAGTTTGTGATGATTGGCGGAAAGATTATAAAAAACGAAAAATGACTCCCTGCACAATCCTGTAAGCAATTTCTCAGAAGAACTTCAAAACAATAACGATTCAGTTTTTTTCAAAATATTCAAGTATGAAATATTATTTCTTTTTACTGTTTATATCGTTTGCTGCTTCTGCACAAATAAAATACGATGTTATAATTCGTAATGGCAAAATATTAGACGGCAGTGGAAACAGCTGGTATTATGCAGATATTGCTGTTAAAGACGAGAAAATTGTCGCTATCCAAAAACAATTACCAGGGGAAGCTGTAAAAGTTATTGACGCCAAAGGATTGATTGTTGCGCCGGGTTTTATTGATGTGCATACGCATATAGAAGATGATGAAATAAAAAACCCTACAGCTGATAATTTTATTTATGATGGTGTTACCACCGTTATTACAGGCAACTGTGGCTTATCAAAAGTTGATATTGGAGATTACCTCCGTTTTATCGATAGTGTTAAACCTTCTATTAATGTAGCTGCACTTATTGGCCATAATGATGTACGCAAAGCAGTAATGGGCCGTGCCATGCGAGATCCCTCTGAAACAGAAATGAAGCAGATGGAACAAATAGTGGAAGACGCTATGAAAAATGGCGCCGTTGGCTTTTCTACCGGGTTAATTTATATACCTGGAACCTATTCCAAAACAGAGGAGGTGGTAAGACTCGCAGCTGTAGCGGCAAAATACAATGGAGTTTATGCCAGTCATATGCGCAACGAAGGAGACAGTATTGTACAGGCAATAAATGAAGCGATTTATATAGGCCGCATCAATAATATGCCGGTAGAAATTTCACATTTTAAAGTGAGTGGTCAAAATAACTGGGGCAGAAGTAATGAAACAGTAGCTATGATTGAAAGGGCAAGAAATGAAGGATTAGATGTAACGATTGATCAATATCCATACACGGCAAGCAGCACTTCTTTAAGTACCATGATGCCCGATGAAATTTTAGCCGATGGGCAGGATTCCATTGCAGCAAGGTTAAACCGTGAAGAAACCAGGAAATATGTAATTGATTATATGCTGAAAAATCTTAAGAAAAGAAAATTAAAACATTTCAGTTACCCTGTAGTAGCAAGTTATAAATTCGATTCCACCTTAAATGGGAAAAGTATTGAAGAAATTAATTTACTAAAGGGCAGAAAACATAAAGCAAAAGAGGAAGCTACCACTGTAATTGAAATGATGATAAACGGAGGCGCCGGGATGGTTTTTCATGGCATGGGTGAAAAGGATGTTCAATACATTATGCGTTACCCATTTAATATGTTTGCCAGTGATGCAAGCATCCGAGTATTTGGACAAGGTATGCCGCACCCGAGAGGATATGGAACCAATGCAAGAGTGTTGAGTAAATATGTGAGGGATGAAAAAATACTTTCACTGGAAGAAGCCATAAGAAGAATGACTTCATTACCTGCACAAAAATTTCAGCTGAAGGACCGTGGTTTACTAAAAGAAGGAATGGCTGCAGATATCGTAGTGTTTAGTGAAAAAGAAGTAAGCGATAAATCAACTTTTGAACAACCGCACCGGTATTCAACAGGATTCAAATATATTTTAGTGAATGGTGCAATAGTGATAGAAGATGGTAAACATACAGGAGCAAGAAGTGGTATAGCGTTGAGAAGAAAATAATTTTTAATGTATTCCTTCCTCAATATTTTCTTTTTTGTTTTTCATACGGTATTCACCATTTTTAATATGGTGGGATGGGGGTTTGCCAAAACAAGAAAACTCAACTTAATTACATTATTACTCACGGCTTTCTCCTGGTTTGTAATAGGCATATGGAAGGGAATTGGCTTTTGTTACTGTACCGAATGGCATTGGCAAGTGAGGGAACAGTTAGGTTATACGGATCAATCCCGTTCTTATATTCATTTTTTAATTTTAAAACTTACTGGCGCCAACTTAGAAATTTCGTTAGTGGAAACAGCAACTGTTGTTGTGTTCGCCATCAGTTTGGTGATGAGTGTGTGGCTGAATGTAAGAGATTGGAGAAGGAAGAAAATGAAAAATTAATAATTCAACAGTTTATTTACACATTCACCCAATCTTGCATTTGCCATAAAATTTTTTTCTAATTCAATATTAAATGGAATGGGCGTATCTAAAGAAGCACAACGCATAACCGGTGCATCTAATAATTCAAAACAATTATCACTTATCCAGGCTGCAATTTCCCCGCCGATGCCACCGATCAAAGTGTCTTCATGTAAGATTAATACTTTCCCCGTTCTTGCTACTGATGCGTGGATGGCATTATAATCTAAAGGAGCTAATGTTCTTAAATCAAGAATATCAAAAGAAATATTTTCATGCTTCATGGCATAATTGGTTGCCCAGTGCACTCCGCTGCCGTAGGTGATAATGGAAATATCATTTCCTTCTTCCACCAATCTTGCTCTGCCAATTTCAATTTCATAATATTCATCGGGCACCTTACCACCAATACTCCTGTACAAAGCTTTATGTTCAAAATACATAACAGGATTAGGGTCATTAATTGCGGCAATCATTAGCCCTTTTGCATCTATTGGTGTAGAAGGATAAACCACTTTCAATCCCGGCACATGTGTAAACCATGCTTCATTACTCTGACTATGAAAAGGACCCGCACCAACGCCACCACCTGTTGGCATACGAACAACCACATCTGCATTTTGCCCCCAGCGATAATATATTTTAGCCAGGTTATTTACAATCTGGTTAAAGCCTGCCGTAACAAAATCGGCAAACTGCATTTCCATCATACTCTTATATCCTTCCAAACTCAAACCCAGTGCTGAACCAATTATAGCGCTTTCACACAATGGTGTGTTTCGAACCCTTTCTTTTCCAAAATCATTTACAAAGCCTTCTGTAATTTTAAAAGCGCCGCCATACTCTGCAATATCCTGTCCCATTAAAATAAGATTGGGGTGTTTTTGCATGGATTGATGAAGCCCTTCTTTAATAGCATCTATTAACCGTGAGTCGTGGGTCGTGAGATGTGACTCAAAAAGTTGTGGCGTTGAATTATCTATTACCCTCACATCAAATTCAACAGTTTTTTCTGCAAATACATCATTTACTTCTTCCGCAGTATCCACAATCATTGCAGGTGAATCAAACCCAATTTTTAATTCCCCTTCTATATGTTCTTTTATTTCTGCTTTAATACTTTCAATTTGTTCATTATTTAATAGCCCTATCGATTTTATATACTCTTCATACTTTTTTACAGGATCTTTCTCCTCCCATATTTCAAATAAATGTTTGGGAACATATTTAGTGCCGCTTGCTTCTTCATGTCCACGCATACGAAACGTCATGCATTCAATTAAAAACGGTTTTTGGTGTTCAATACAATATTTACGTACTCCTTTAATGGTATCATAAACCGTTAATAAGTTATTGCCATCAATTTTTACACCTTCCATTCCATAGCCTCTTGCTTTTTCCACCAGGCTATCACAACGGTATTGTTCATTCACCGGTGTACTTAATCCATAACCGTTATTTTCAATAATAAAAATTACAGGTAAATCCCAAACAGCTGCCACATTTAATGCTTCATGAAAATCACCTTCGCTTGTTCCGCCATCACCGGTAAAAGCAACGGAAACTTTATTTTCTTTTCGAAGTTTATGAGCTAATGCAACACCATCTGCAATGGCTAATTGCGGACCAAGATGGGAAATCATTCCGCAGATATGATGTTCTTTATTACCAAAATGAAAACTTCTTTCCCTTCCTTTACTGTAACCGTCCTTACTTCCCTGCCATTGTTTAAATAATTTATTCAAAGGCATACTACGGGTAGTGAATACACCAAGGTTACGATGCAGGGGCATTATCCATTCATCTTCGTTTAATGCTAATGTGGTGCCTACCGCAATTGCTTCCTGTCCGATACCGCTAAACCATTTGGAAATTTTTCCCTGCCGAAGTAAGACCAGCATTTTTTCCTCAATCATTCGGGGCAGCAGTATGCTTTTGTAAAATTTAACAAGCTCTTCGTCAGATAAATCTTTGCGATCGAAATTCATGTGGCAAATTTCAGGAATGTTTCCTGCATAATAATGAATGCGACTTCTTTTTCCGAAAAGAAAATTATCAATCCTGTATATGTCTTCCCCCGCTTTTTTCAGGGAACGCCCTTTTATGTACAAACGAATTCAGGAAAGACAAACAGATACTAAAAAGTAATGCATACCAAAATCCCTCTACAGTAAAACCTCCAACAAAATGGGCAGCGATTAAAATAATACAGGCATTAATAACAAAGAGAAATAATCCCAGTGTAAGAATGGTGGCAGGTAAAGTAAATAAAATAAGCAGTGGTTTTACAATGGCATCCAGGAAAGCCAGCACAAGGGCTACAATGATGGCTGTAATAAAATCATCTTTTTTTAATTCTATACCGGGTAATATTAATGCCAGCAGAAACACATTTACTGCTGTAATGAGTATTTTTAAAAGGAAATTCATAAATATGCCGCTTAAATTATTAAAAAAACAAGCCTTACTCCACAACCTAATTGTCTATTAAAGGTACAATAGTTGATAATTATTCAATTGTTAAAGCAATTATTCTTCCCACAAAACTATTTCTGCTTTTTGAAACCAGGCAGGATAGCTGGGTAAATGGATTTTTTCCACCTCGTTTCTTTTTACTTTTAAAGTAGGTGTTATTTTCCCGTTTTCAATAGTCCAGTTCTCTTTCATAATAACCACCCGGTGAAGTTTTTCAAATTTATCCAGCGATTGGTTTACCAACTCCTTTGTATCGCCAAGGCTTTGTACCAATTCTTCTTTTGATTTTTTTTGCCCGGCTTCCGAAAGACAAGCCAATGCAATTGGCTGAGGAATACCTGTGCCCACCACACAAACCTGTTCAATATCGGGATTAGCCAGTAAGCTTAGTTCAATTGGTGCGGGAGAAATATATTTTCCTTTATCCGTTTTAAATTGGTCTTTTATTCTTCCGGTAATCCGCAGGTATCCATCTGTATCATATTCACCAATATCCCCGGTTTTTAAAAATCCTTCTTCATCAAAAGTTGCTGCAGTTAATTCCGCTTCTTTATAATATCCTTTCATCAGTACTTTACTTTTTACTCTTATTTCCCCTTCGCCAGAAATTTTTACCTCTGCTTCTCCAAATGGTTTTCCAACAGTACCGTAACGCAGCATTTCAGGTAAATCAATATGATTATACCCGCAATCTTCCGTCATCCCATAAATCTGGCAGATGCGTATTCCAATTTTATCAAACCATATAAGATGTTCCATTGATATGGGAGAAGCTCCTGTATAAATATGTGTAGCTTTTGAAAGACCTAATTTTTTACGAAGCTTTTTCTTAATACTGTTTTTTATTACCGGTATGGATAAAAGGAAGTTTAATTTTTTTTCCGGTAATTTCTCCTGTATTTTTTCCCTAAACTTAGCCCAGATGCGTGGCACTCCAAAGAAAGCGTCCGGCTGTGTATCTGACAAATTCTTAGCAAATGTTTCCAGTGATTCAGCAAAAGAAATAGTAGCTCCGCGATAAATACTGTGGCACTCAATTGCCAGCCGCTCTGCAATATGGCTCAATGGTAAATAAGAAAATAAATTAGGGTTTGGCGGCAGCTTAACCATTTTTATAATTTCTTTTTCCCAAATATCAATATTGCCCATACTATGCATAACTCCTTTGGGATACCCAGTTGTACCGGAAGTGTATTTTATGGTAAAAACTTCATCGCTGTTCCATGAATAAATTTCTTTTATTGGTTCGTGCTGCAAAACGAAATTTTTCCAGCTATAATTTGCATTAATTCCGTAAACATCAAAACTTATTTGAATAAGATCTTCCGGAATGCCATTTTTTTGTGAATCAAAATTGTCCAGCTTACCAACAAAGATTACTTTGGAATCGCTATGCCCCAGTATGGGTTTTATAGAAACGGCTGTTAAGGTTGGGTAGATGGGAACAGAAACATAACCTGCCATCATGATTGCCAGGTCAGCCATTATCCAGTGAGCACAGTTTTTAGAAAGAATGGCAACGGATGTTTTGGGGGGAAGATTTAGGGATAAAAGCCCATTCGCTACCCTGCGTATTTCATTTCCAGCTTCCGACCATGTCCATGTTTTCCAAACACCATTAAATGGCTGACGAAGAAAGATGGCGTTGGGTATTTCTTTTTCCCGCTTTAAAAATTCTTCAACAAGGGTAGAAAATTCCATGCAATTTTTTTTGGTAAATCAATATACTAATTTACCTGTCACCGAATGATAATATGTTGCCTAAAGTTTAAAGCATGATGGCATTAATAATTAAATAACCACCAGTTCATAAAAAGCTTCTGGTTGTAAATATTTTTCAGCCATTTGTCTTAATTCTTCTGCAGAAACGGTTTTGATGGTGTTGATGGAATTATAGAAATAGGCTTCGTCAAGGTTATTAAGTATAATATTTTTCCATCTTGCAATTAACTGGAAAGGACCGTCAAGATCACCCAAAATAATTCCCATCATATAATTTCTTACCAGTAACAATTCTTCATCATCCACTAATTCTTCCCTTAGATCTTTCATTTCTTTATACACTTCCGTAATTGTTGCCTCACAAACATCCTTTCCGGCTTCTGTACTAATCATCCAGGCACTGTTGTGTACATGGTTTTGCAGGTAGCTGTGTATCCCGTAGGTATAGCCTTTTTCTTCGCGGATATTACTCATCAGCCTTGAACCAAAAAATCCACCAAACAAAATATTGAGCACATTCACTTTCAAAAAGTCCGGGTGATGCCGGTTAGGAAATGGCCGGGCTATACGAATTGCTCCCTGTACACCCTCCGGATCATTATTAATCCGGTACTTTTTTTCAGCTGCCGGCAGTTCTATAATACTTTTTGTTGAAGAAGGTGGTGGTTGCAATGGTAACTGTCCAAAATATTGATTTAATAAAGTAGATAAATTGGCCGGTAATTTCCCGGCAGTAAAAATTACACAATTACCGGTTGAATAATATTTTTTATAAAAAGATAACAGCTCGTCTCTTTGCAAAGCATCATAATCTTCACTGTTACTGTATTTACCATAAGGATGATTTTCTCCAAAGAGATAGGCATCAATTAAACGGCCCGCAACAAAATCACATTTTTTTAAACTAACTGAAAGTTTTTGTTTACTGTTTTGTTTGAATATGGCCAGCTCTTCTTCAGGAAAGACAGAGTCCATTACTACTTCCTGCATTACCGGTAATAAAGCAGGCAAATGTTTGCCCAGTGTATGTAACGTGAGTGTAGCTGTTTCGTTATAACAATTACGTGTTAAATAGGCTCCGTAATATTCAAAGTGGCTGTTGATTTGAAAGGCCGATTTTTTACCGGTACCGTTCTTCAGTAAATTGTTTGCTGCTGCTGCAATTATATTTTTTTCTTCGTAACTGTTACCGGCAAAAAAGACCAGTTCAACCATTAGTACTTCTTCCGCCCCTGCATTAATATTGTAAACCGGTACCCCATTATCTAAAGTATATTTTTCATATGGTTTCAGTTTCAAATCAAACTCTACAGCATCTTTTATTTTGGGTGCTTTTGTTCTATCAATCATTCTTTCTGTATTAATCAACATCTTTAAAATTAAATTTTGAAATTTCCGGTATTAATTATTTGCCGAATAATAGTATAAGGTATTGCTGTTAGCATCATCAAAAATAATCCGGCATTCTTTTAAAATATCTTCTGCCGTAACAGCGTGGTATTTATTAAGTTCAGTATTCATTAATTCTGCATCGCCCAATAATTCATAAAAAGCTAAGCTGTTAGCCCTGTTCATTACACTCATATCTTCAAACGCCATCATACTTTCTGTTTTATTTTTTACTTTCTGCAGTTCTTCCTCACTCACTTTTTCCTGTTTCATTTTTTCTAATTCTTCCTCAATTGCTTTTTCTGCCTCTTCCATTTTTACACCTTTAACCAACTTGCCGTCTATGGCCAGCAAGCCGGCTTCCACGGTTCCAAAATGGTAGCATTCAATATTGCTGAACAACTGTTTTTCTTTTACCAATGACTGGAATAATCTTGACGAGCCCCCACCGCTTAGTACCTCCGTAATTAAATCAGCTATATAATAACGATCATCGAGGCGGCTGTAAATATGCCAGCATTTATAAAAAGCATCCAAAGGAACATTTGCTTTTACTTCCATCTTTCTTGCTGCCGTTTGTTTTGGTTCTACCGGCAGGCGGCGAATGTATTTTTCTCCTGAAGGAATATCACCAAACCATTTCTCTGTAAATTCTTTTACAACAGCTGTTTTTACATTTCCCGCAACAACCATAATTGCATTTACAGGGCGGTAATGTTTAAAGAAAAAATTTTTTACATCTTCCAGTTTAGCGTTTTCAACATGGCTTAATTCTTTCCCAATCGTCATCCAGCGGTAGGGATGTTCTTTATATGCCATCTCCCTTATTTTATGCCACACATCACCATAAGGTTTATTGATATAATGTTCTTTAAATTCTTCACATACTACCTTACGTTGTACTTCCAGACTTTTTTCATCAAACGCCAGTGATAACATGCGGTCACTCTCTAACCAGAAAGCTGTTTCAAGGTTATCAGCAGGCAGTTGTATATAAAAGTTCGTAACATCATTGGAAGTGTACGCATTGTTGTCTCCGCCTGCCATTTGCAATGGCTCATCATACACGGGGACATTAATGCTTCCGCCAAACATTAAATGTTCAAACAAATGTGCAAAGCCTGTTTGCTTTGGATTTTCATCCCTTGAGCCCACATCATACATAATATTCATTACAGCCATGGGGGTGGAGGTATCTTCATGCACCAGCACACGAAGGCCGTTGCCTAATACAAATTTTTCATACTGAATCATGCTGCAAATTTAGCCGTAAGCTTGTTGAAGAAAAGAAAAAGTTTAAGAGAACTTATTTGATACTTTTAACTTTAAGAACCAGAAGCATTGCTTTTTCGTCGCGTATAATAACAATAGCCAATTTTTTCCCGGCTGACTGTATTAATTCCTTATACTTCTGTATGTTATTGCTGAAATCACTTCCGACACCAAAAATTATATCCCCCGGTTTAAAACCAGCTTCTTCCGCAGGAGAATTTTCCATTACTTCGCCAACTACCACCCTGCCATCAATAAAATAAATATTCAGACCGCTGTAAGAATAATCAAAGGCATCATTATAGTGGCTATTCGGCTTAAGGAATATTTCCCGCACGGGGTAATTTATAATAATATTAAATCTGCGCAGAATATCGTTGCCAATTAGTCCCGCCAGCGCAGGGTAGGCTAATACATTATTGGGGTCTTCAAACACATAAGTGGGTACACGACGAAAAGCATAAGGACCAATTTTCAATTCTTTAATGGTTGTTAATTGCATTTGCGCCTTACCTCCTAATCCTTCTACCTGCGATCTAACAGGTTTTCTTTTACTGCTTAAAAAAGAACTGTCTTTTGCAAATTTTTCGCTAACCAATAAACTTAAACCTGCCCCAATATCAAAATAATAGTTGTTGGTAGTTTTCCTTTTTTCCTTCGTATAAGCATTTATAATAGGGATACGTGTAAAGGAGGGTCTGAACACATAACCCATCCGCGGATACCTGAAAATACCGGGGGAATACACTTCAATTTTTAAGCTGTCATAATTAATACTGACAATAAACTGCTTTAAAAAACTGTAACCAATAATGCCGTCAATTTTAACACCGTAAGTTTCGGTCAATACTTCGTAATTGGCGATATGAAAATCAAGATTAGGAACGGATAAATTAGGTAAGTTTAAGGTGGTCTTTCTTACAAATGATAAAATCCTTGTTCCGGCAATCCCTACAATACTTATATCAGACAACTCCGGTTTCAATCCTTTTTCCTCAACGGTTGATGAGTCCAGCGATATTCCGCTGCTGCCAGTATCCAGGATAAAGTTGAGGCTGTCTTTATTGTTGTTTAATGTTCCCGAAATCACCACAATACCGCCAAAAAACTGTTTGAAGCCGAATGAAGTAAGCTTTTTGGCGTTCTCTATATTAACCGTTTGCGCAACCGCAGTGAGATTGATAAACAAAAGCAAGCAATATAATAGTTCCCTTTTTTTCATATATCCGGCTTCAAAATAGACAAATCCTGCTGTAAGACAAACAGAATTGTATAAACGCTTCAATAATGATTATAAAACACCTATGGGTTGTACCTTTGGCAAATATCCCCCTTGATTGGGTTCTTTTTTGAGCAAATTTGAATAATTATTGTTTATGAATTTGTCAACTCTCTATCAAAAAGCATTGGCTTTTGAATTTCTCTCTTTAGAAGAAGGAATGGTTTTGTTTCAACAGGCTCCACTTGCTGAGTTAATGTTTGTAGCAGATGAACTTCGAAAAAAACAGGTGCCACATGGAAAAGTTACATGGCAAATTGATAGAAACGTAAACACTACTAATGTTTGCATTGCCAACTGCAAATTTTGTAATTTCTACCGCATACCAGGTCATGCAGAAGCCTATATCACCGATATTGAAACTTATAAAAAGAAGATTGATGAAACCTTCCGCTGGGGTGGTGATCAATTATTGTTACAGGGTGGACATCATCCACAACTGGG
This sequence comes from Sphingobacteriales bacterium, assembly GCA_050256755.1. GTDB lineage: Bacteria > Bacteroidota > Bacteroidia > Chitinophagales > Chitinophagaceae > AWTP1-9. The sequence goes on from JBLMVP010000053.1 coordinate 12,585, forward strand.
ATTGAAATTTTATACTGATTTATTCAGTGAGTTAAAACAATTATATCCTCAATTAAAATTGCATACACTGGGACCACCGGAGGTAGCACATATTACTAAGTTAGAAAAATCAACACACCTTGAAGTGCTGACTGCATTGAAAGCAGCCGGTATGGATAGTTTACCCGGAGCTGGCGCAGAAATTTTAGTTGACCGTGTACGCCGTTTAATCAGCAAAGGAAAATGCGGTGCACAGGAATGGTTAGATATTATGCATGAAGCACATAAATTAAATATCACCACCTCTGCTACGATGATGTTTGGTCACGTGGAAACATTAGAAGAACGTTTTGAGCATTTAATTAAAATAAGAGAAGTTCAAAGCCGCAAACCTGCTGATGCAAAAGGTTTCTTGGCGTTTATTCCATGGACCTTCCAGGATGTGGATACCTTACTTGCTAAAATCCGTGGCGTACACAACTTAACTACTCCGGAAGAATATTTACGGATGATCGCTATCAGCCGTATTATGTTGCCGAATATAAAAAACATACAAGCAAGCTGGCTCACAGTTGGTAAACAAACCGCACAATTAGCATTACACGGTGGAGCCAATGATTTTGGAAGTATTATGCTGGAAGAAAATGTGGTAAGCGCAGCAGGTGCACCACACCGCTTTACTTATAAATCAATACAGGCTGCTATTAAAGAAGCCGGTTTTGAGCCACAACTCCGCAATCAGCAATATGAGTGGAGAGAAATACCGCAGTTAATTGAAGAACAAGTGGTGGATTATTAAGTTTACCTGGTGAACAAGTGTCAAGAGGCTATTATTATCATCAACTTTTTTAATACGATAATTAACAACATTCCTAATATAAAAAAATTATTAGTGTAATGTAACTATTGGCGGCACTTCACCTGTTGTTCTAAATTTGCTAATTATACTGGTACTGGTAATTAAAAATTCTTGTATCACTTCCGGTGGTAAACGCAACTGAAGAAATATTTCCATCAGGTTCAAATTCATATACGAACCTTGTGTCGGAAATGGATTTTAAAAGATTTTTGTTTTTGAAGATCTCATAGCCCTGGAAAAGCTGGAGGAAGGAGAGATAATCACCTTTCTGTCTGGGTTTGTCAGCATAATAATCAAAAGTCGTTGTACTTAAACCTGCTGCCGATGATAAAGTGACTGATACCATGTTCTGATTAAGCCACGTATATGTAGTAACCCTTGGGCTGCTGCTGCTGGAGGATGTATTTGTCATTTTGCTAAGCTCTTCTCCATTGTATTCAAATGCATCGTTAAACCAATCCGTCCCATCAGCATTATTCTCTGTTCTGGCATTGGTAGCAAGCCCTGCTGAATTAAAAGTAATGATAGTTCTACTGTGAAATTTTTCTGAAAGCAGGGTTGTGACAATAATGGTATTACCTGTATACTCATATGCTATATCAGTAGTGTCAGCGGTTGCTCTGATGAGTTTACCGTCACTGTTATACGAAAAATGGTACTTTCCCAGTGAAGAAAGGTCTGCGGCAACGATATTGTATGTCGCATTTATATCATTACCCTTATCCTTATCATTATTACTCTTATTATTATCCTTGTTACATCCGAACAAAATTGCAGATATAATAAAAATAAGAGCCGCAATAATTAAAATTTTCAGCGTTTTCAATAAGCCATCAAACGGTAACACCCCGGTTTTAACGGGAAATTTATGTTCTTCTTGTTGTTCCATTTAATTTGACCTTTAATGTTTTTTCATTCCAGATATCTCTGTGCCGGGAGTAGTGGCTCCGGATGCAGATGTACTGCTGCAACCGATCCTATTTCCTCGTTTTTATTATTTGTTATCATAAAAGAAAAGATCAATTCAGTTGTTTTCTGAGGAAAGGCTTATAAAAACACTTTGTTGTTTAATAAACTTAAACGGAAATAATAAAACAGTGAAATTACTATTACAATTGAACTGCAGGAAAGGATATTACCAATCGGAGGCTGAGGGCTAATTTAAGGTATACTCCATTTTCCCAAAGGTAATTATCTTAAATTCCGGTTATAAGAGCTGTTGAAGCCGGTTTTATTATAAATTAATCGATAGATCTGAACTATAATTCTTAGTATATCCTCTTTCTTTTTCCTTCTTTGTTAAATACCAAAAAGAAAATTTCCCCGAAAGATAAATTCGGGGAAATATATTATCGATTGCTCTTGCTGGTAATTATTGACCCTGCTTAACCTTCGACACATGAGCCGGTAATAATCCATGTGCTTCTTTATG
>JBLMVP010000054.1:0-4229 GCA_050256755.1 Sphingobacteriales bacterium
AATGTAGTAAGGTTAATATAAAAGATTTACCTAGTTGTCAAGATAACATCGGCTCCATAATTCAATTGTTAATAATTGATAAATACGGTAAGCGTTATCTTCCAAACCATTCCTATCATCATTTACCAGCTTTTTAATATAAGAATAATTAAATAATCCACGTTTTGTTACATTTTCTTCTGAAAGCAAATCATCTACCATTTTTTTAAGGTCATTACTTATCCATGAACGTATGGGTGCTCCAAAGGAAGCTTTAGGCCTGTAAATAATTCTTTCGGGTAGAAATTTTTCAGCAATTTTTTTCAGGATATATTTTGATTGTTTTTGTTTGTATTTTAAACTGCCATCTATCTGCATCGCCATAGTTACAACTTCTTTATCAATAAATGGCACTCTAACTTCTACAGAAGCAGCCATAGAAGCTCTATCGGTATAAGTAAGATTTAAGCCTTGCATGAACAAATGAAGATCAGTATAACACATTTGATTAACTGGATTATCGGTATAATACCTGTTAAAAACACTTGCATGACTATCCCGGAGTTTTTGATATTCAATAGTAATATTATCTCTGAAAAGCTGTTGTAACTCTTCTTTGCTGTAATAAGAATAGCTGCGCATATAAGCTTCTTCGGCAGGCAATGCAGCAAATGACAAAAACCGTTTTGCCCAACGAGTGAACTTTATTCCTTTGCCAGCCATTTTAACCGGTAATACGGCTGAAATTTTTCCCAATGAGTTTTGAATTAATTTGGGAAGTTTTTGAAACCAAAATGATAATAGAGTAGCTTTTTGTCTTCGGTATCCAAAAAATATTTCATCAGCTCCCATGCCGGATAATAATACTTTTACACCATTTTCTCGTGCTGTCTTGCAAATGAGGTAAGTATTTATAGCCGCAGGATCGCCTATAGGTTCATCAAGCATGTACACGATTTTAGGAAGATCATTAATGATGTCTGCCTTAATTTTTATGGTGTGGTGATTGAAATGAAATTGCTCGGCCAAAAGATTGGCATACTTTTCATCATCAGGCATTTTCTCCACTTTTTTATCAGCTTCAGTTATACCAATTGTATAAGTTGATAGATTGGTGGTGGACTGAGATGCTATTACAGAAATAAGAGAAGAATCGAGCCCGCCACTTAAAAAACTACTTACAGGAACATCCGCTACCATATGTATTTTTACTGCATTCTCAATACATTCAGTGAGTTTATGAATGGCTTCCGGTTCATCTTTATATAAAATGGAATTACCTGGTTCCCAATATTGTTTGCAGGTTATTTTGGGTGTTTCTGAAACAGTATCCAATATTACATAATGTGCAGCTGGGATTTTAAAACAATTATTAAAAATAGAGTCGTTACCAGGAATCCAGAGATAATTTATTGCACCTAATAAGGCTTGTTTATTAATAGTTTTATCAAATCCCGGTAGTTTAGTTAATGTTTTTAATTCAGAGGAAAAAGCAAATCCATTACCTATATATGTGTAGAATAATGGCTTAATGCCAAAGTGATCTCTTGCCAGGAACAGCTTTCCTGTATCTATTTCGTAAATAGCAAAAGCAAACATTCCTCTGAGATCATCCAAACATTTTTCTTTTTTTTGGCGATAAAGTTCAAGCAGTACTTCGGTATCAGATTGGGTGTTAAATAATATTTCTGGGGATTGAGCGAGTATTTTTTTCTTTAGGTCAAGATAATTATAAATTTCCCCATTAAAAATAATTGCCAGATTATGTTTTACCATGGGTTGATTGGAACGGGAGTCTAAATCAATAATGGAAAGACGCTGGTGCGCAAATGTAACATTATTGTGTGCCCATATACTCTGGTCATCAGGGCCCCGGTGCTGCTGTATCGCATTGGCTTCCTGTGCAACAATTTTGCTGTTAGGGATGTTTATAAAACCCGCTATTCCACACATTGAATTTTATTTTTTTAAAACGTCATCAAATATGTCTGCAAGCCCTTTATGAAACTGGTTAAGGGTATAATTTGACTTAAATTTTTTTGTAGCATTACTACCCAGTTCCAGCCCCACTTGAGGTTGAGAAATTAAAAGCTCCAGTTTTTGTGCCAATTCATTTGAATCGTTAGGGCTTATTAGTAACCCTTCTTTTTTTTCTTCAATCATATCGGGAATACCTCCAACCCGGGTTGCGATCATTGCAACACCGGCCCGCATAGCTTCCAGGATGGAAAGAGGAAAACACTCGTCAAAGGAAGGCAAAACAAAAATTGATGCTTCGGAAAACTCTTTTTCTTTGTCTTTTCCAAATTTTGGCCCCTTTACCTCCACAAATTTTTCAATTCCCGAACTGTTGCAAATTTTTTTTACGTCATCTATTGACACATCAAAGGGACCTCCAACTATACTGGCTTTAAAAGATATGTTTTTTTCTTTCAACAGCTTTAAACTTTCTAGAAAAATAAAAATCCCTTTTGCCTTTATAAGATTAGACAGATATAAAATTACCGGAGCATTGTTTTCTTTATTATAAATAGAAAGTTCTGCATCTGGAATTCCATTCGGTAAAATCAAAATTTTTCTGCATCTGATTCCGGTAATATCTTTTTTCAGCCGTTGTGAAAGGCAGATGACATAAGCTTTTTCAAATATAAATTGATAAAGTTTCTTTTTTAAAACAGAGTTTTGAACGTTATTGTTTATTCCTTTCCCATGTAAGTGAAGAACTAATTTAGCGCTAGACAGTTTTAAAAAGAAACAGAAGATAAAATCTCTGTAAAATATTTTGCCTGTAGGCATAATTGAGAAATACACAAGCTTTGGCCGAAAATAGAGTAGTGTGTAGCACAGTTTAAGTAAGTAAGCAAGCATGCGAAAGATTTTCTTAACTGTGATTTGTCATATATCTTTTAGTGTTTGTCCAAAATCAAGAGGCAATGTTTTTATCGCATACTTATCTCCCCAAATCGGATTATTTAACGCATGTTTATTCATTACCGATACCCCATGAATGGGGGGGGGGAGTTGTACGATAAACAGTATTTTAATTAAGTTGTTATTTAATTTTTTCATCTATTTCTTTAATTTGAAGAAACATTAAAACCTCAAATAGGATCATAATTGAAATATATTCAAACCAATAATCCATCAATGCTATTAATAGTATGAATACAAGCAGGTATCTCCCGTAAGTAAAAGAAGAATACTTTTTTAAATAATAGCCGATATACAGGAATATAAAAACGAGCAACCCCACTATTCCATATTCACCTAAAAGTTGATTATATATAGAAAATGGTTGATTGGCTGTGCCATCCTGATAGGGATGAGATAATATTTCCTTGTTCCATAGTTGAAAGTGATTATGTTCGAAAGCCTCTGACCGATATACCATAGTTATGGGTAACCAACTTACATATTCGCCTCCAAACACAAAAGCTGCTCTGGAAGAAAAATTACCAGGGCCAGCCCCAATCATAAAATTAATGACATTACTTGTAGCATAGCTGTATGTTTGTTTAAATGATGTAAACTTTCTTGGGGGATTCCTTGAGAGTACACTCTTGATGTTATTAGTAGTATAATTTACATTTTCCGGAGATATTAGAAGAAAGGAAAAGTAGGCTATAACAAGGAATAAGCTACCCGTTAGTTTGTATTTAAGCTTAATAGCAGAATTGAAAAATAAAGTAATGACAAACGCAGCAACCGCTAATAAAATTCCTGACATAAAAGTAGTAAGTACTGCAACTATACCTGCTATAATGAAATGTATTCTTTTTTTCCGGAAGAAATAATAGGAAAAGAAAAAAGTGCAAATTATCATATTTACGGACGAGTTAGAAAATATGCCCACAATATGATCTCCGGTAGCACCTTTAAATTCTCCTGAAAACGGATTTAACATTTTTTGTGTGATCATTAATGACAATAGCTGAAAAAGACTGAAAAAAATGTTTATCCAAAAAATAATTGAAAGGGAATTATGTACAGATTTTATTGACGCTTTTTTAATGTAGTAGTCGTTAAAGTTGAAAAGAAATAAGCAGAAAAACCATATTAAAAAAGAGAACAGGAGACTGTACAAGTAATTAAATTCATGCCGTATCCCAACAGTTAGAAAACTTATAGTAATAACAAACAGGATATAAAAGTAAAAAAAGAGAGGTTTCTTTACTTTTCGCAAAAAAAAATTATCAAAATAAAAGGTGATAAGAAATAGGATTGCCGCAAACTTGATAAAAAGATTTCCT
>JBLMVP010000055.1:0-3126 GCA_050256755.1 Sphingobacteriales bacterium
AAAAGAACAGGGTAAAATAAAATTGGATGAACCAATAACCAAGTATCTTCCTGTGAAATACAGTCACTATTTAAAAAATGCAGGACAGATTACAGTGAGGATGTTATTAAATCATACGTCCGGTGTGCCCGAATACAATACACATCCATTGTTTGTATCACTTGTTATGCAAAACCCCACGCATTATTTTACACAGGAAGATCAATTAAAAAGCATTGCAGGGGAGGAACCGCAATTTGCACCTGGCAGTAAATATAAGTATGCCAATACCAATTATCTTTTACTATCATTGATTGCTGATGCCATTACCGGTGACCATGCTGCTTATATACGGGAACATATTTTTAAGCCATTGGGTTTGGTCAACACTTATTATTCGCTTAACCACAGTTATCTTAATAATTTGTATATACCCGCTTCCTACTGGGATGTGTTTAATGAAAACAAGCCTGCCAATATTACAAACCTGCAATTATCCACGGTTGCCTGTTCCAAAGGTGATGATGGTATTGTATGTACACCTGTTGATGCAGTAAAGTTTTTAAGAGGAGTAATGGAAGGAAAATTACTGAGCGGGTCATCCATGAAGGAAATGCTGGATTTTGTAAAGGATGAGAAAGGTAATAAGAAATATGGTATGGGTATATTTTATTTTGATTTGGGAGGATTAACTGCATATGGTCATGGTGGCGGAGGAATAGGTGCAGGTTGTGGATTGGTGTATATTCCTTCTCATAAAACTTATTTATTTATTGCTACCAATGTGGGCGTACTTACAGAAGGTACATTGCCGGCTAAAGCAGATGAATTAAAAAATGCGGTGCTGATGACTTTACTTCAATAATAGTTGATGATAAATAAATCAAAAGGGAAACTTTTGTTTCCCTTTTTTATAATGGATTGTTATAAAGAATAATCATTAACTCTCATACACCCACTTACCACCCACCATTGTGCGTTCAATTGGAATGGTAATTAAAGTGGATGGATCTTCCTTAAATGGATTGCGTCCTAATACTACCAGGTCTGCCAGCTTTCCTGCTTCAAGCGAACCTTTACTATTTTCTTCAAAAGAAGCATAGGCTCCGTTAATGGTTCCGATTTTAATAGCTTCTTCTACAGTAACTTTTTGATTGGCTCCCCATACATTTCCCTTAATATCGGTACGGGTTACACTGGACTGTAATGCCATCATTGGCTCAAATGGCCCGGGTGGATAATCGGATGCCTGTGTGGGACGGATACCGGCATTTATAAAACTTCTTAAGGCAAACATATGTTGAAGACGCTCTTCTCCATACTGCTTCATCTTTTCGCCATGATAATAAACATAAGTGGAGAAAGGAGTGGGGATTACGCCTAATTTTTTCATCCGCTGAACTAGATTATCATTTATCACTGTACAATGTTCTATTCGGAACCGTGGGTCAGTCTTTGGTTTTTCTTTATGGAGACGCTCATATAATTTGAGAGTGGTATCAATCCCTACATCACCATTTGCATGAATACCAATTTGCCAACCGGCATCATATGCTTTCTTTGCATAAGGATACATTTGATTTTCATCCATTACTAAAATGCCATAATCATTTGGCCGGCCGGTATACGGTTGGGATAATTTTGCGGTACGTTCTGAAATAGAACCATCACAGGTCATTTTCATTCCACCAATCTTTACCCAATCATTACCCATACCTGTTCTTACCCCGGCAGCAATCATTTTATCTATATGCGTGTAATAAATCATGCAATAGATGCGGATTCGCAAATCACCTGCTTCATAAGCATCTTCGTAAGCCTGCAAATCTTCCGGGCTACCCAATGCATCTGTGGCAGAAGTAATTCCTGTCTTCGCCATCATGTTTGATATAAGCTTTACGCCTTCACGTCTTTCGTCCCGTGTATCCACATCAGGAATGAGTTTATCAAAAACATTATTAGCTGATTCTTTTACACAACCTGTTAATTTTCCATCGGATGTTTTTTCAAATTCTCCTCCCTGAGGATGAGGTATAGATTCATTTATATTCGCCATTTTAAAAGCGAGTGAGTTGCAGTAAGTGGTATGACCACCACGATGTGTAATGCTTACCGGATGTTCCGGTGCTGCTTCATCTAAATCCACTAACGTTATTTTTCGTCCTTCACTGATTTTGGTATCATCATATTTAAAACCAAGCACCCAATTCCCTTTTGGAGTAATAGCGGCCCTTTGACGGATAGCATCTTTAATATCTTTGATAGAACGCAAATCGCAATCCACCATTTTTAAATGTTTAATGCCTGAATAAGCAGGATGTGTGTGCGCATCTATAAAGCCAGGGAGAACTGTTTTATACCCCAAATCAATTTTCTTGGTACGACCTGTTGCCATTTTAAGAATATCGGCATTACTGCCCACAGCCATCAACCTTCCGCCGGCAATTGCTACTGCCTGTGCAGTTGGTTCTTTGGGATTAACGGTGAAAATATTTCCATTGAACAAAATAATTTCCGGTTCCGTTTTCCCAAATGATAATAAAGGAATGGCTGCTGCAAAAACACCAAGGAATTGTCTTCTTGACTGCAGGTGGGAGTGTTGTTTAACCATAAATAGTTTGTTGAAGGTGAAAGAAATTTTCAGAGGGTAAAAGTGTTTTACAATTCTTATTTAATAAGATGACAGGCGGCATATAAATTTAAGAAGGGCTTTCCGGATATTATAAAAAATAATTGGGTTAATGGGAGAGTTTGGTAGTTGATTGTGTTTACTAACCATAAACTGATGCGGTGACTTAGTTTAAGCAGCATAGTTATAAACTGCATTGAATGGGAGACCTTGCGGAAATGAAAATTACTCCGGGCACAGCGCAGATTTCCTATATTCGGGTATAAATGCACACAAGATACAATCTCCTTAATCTTTTATATAAACAATGAAAAGTACTAAACATACACTGGCCTATTATGCTGTTAACGGCATTACCTTTTACAGGATAATTGCTGCTCCTGTATTACTGGTGCTGCTGTTTGCCGGCCAGTATATATTGTTTACGTGGTTACTTGGGGTAAGTTTTTTTACCGATTTAATTGATGGTTACCTGGCAAGGAAATATAAAGTAAGCAGTGTTGCAGGTACAAAATTAG
>JBLMVP010000056.1:0-12452 GCA_050256755.1 Sphingobacteriales bacterium
TTCCTTCCATTACAGAAACGCAGCTATTAGTAGTTCCTAAGTCAATACCTATTATCTTTCCCATATAAAAAAGAATTTAACGTTCAATACAAGTTGTCAATCATTGTGCCACAGGGGAGAATGTGAAAAATTGGCAGGGAATGTTGGATGTTAGGTGTACGATGTACGAGGTGGTTTTTTAACGCCGGCTACAGGCACTGTAGCATCGCCGCTTGTGTCACTCACTTCATCGTTCGGTAATCCTGTTCAGCAAAACTCCTTTTGTCTTATTGCCTCTTTGGTTCTGTGCCTCCTTGCTTCCCATAAACTTTTAATTCTTCCTTTGCAACTGATTTCTTTATTTTGAATCATGCTTAAAAACCCAATCCTCTGTTTATTTGTTGGCGTCGTTTTTTTCTCTTCCTGCAGCAAAAAAATTATTCCTGAAAAGCCAACTGTTTATACTTCTGATTTCAAACTGGATACTTTACCATTAAGTGAAATTGATATCCCCGTTAAAATAAGTCTGCAGCCTTTATATGATTTGGCGGAAAAGAAAGTTGATTTGGTTTATACTTCTGACAATTATCCCAATCAATGGCAATATGATGGTTGCGATACAAGATACATGTACCAGTTTAAAAGAGATAAACTCCGCATCAGTACCAAAGCAAATGTATTGCGTTTATCTTTTTCCGGTTTTTATAAAGTAAAAGGTTCGCAAAGAGCTTGCTTAGGAAATACCGTTGTTTCCCCGTGGGCGCCTGATTGTTCCTGCGGGTATACAGAAGAGCCGAGAAGGGTAGAAGTGGGGTTCAAAGCTATTCTTGGATTAAACGCCGATTATTCTATTTCACCACTCATTGAAAGGTTAGAGCCATTACCGATTGATAAATGTGAAGTGTGTTTTTTTAAAAAAAATATTACCAAAACTGTAATGGATCAATTGAAACTGGAATTAGACAGTGCCAAAACAGGTATGCTGGATACATTGTCGAAAATGAATATAAAAAATTCTTTTCAGCAATTGTGGGATAAATTAAATAGTGGACAAAATTTATATGGACTGGGGTATTTAAAAATGAATCCTGAAAAAATCCGTATTAGCAGTTTGCAGGCTGATGGTGATACATTAAGTCTTTCAGTTGGTTTATCTGCAAGACCAATCATTAGTTCTATAAAACCGGCAGATACCAAAACAATTATTCCTAACATCAGCGATTTTAAACAACGGAGCGGGTTTAATTTATTTCTTGATGCCCAGTTAGATTATGATTCACTCAGTAATATTATTACCAATCGTATGAAAGGTTATCGCATGGACATCAGCCTAGTGCCACAGAAATATATAATCGTTGAATCTGTAAAATTATATGGTGATGGTAAGGATAAAGTTATTTTTGCTGTTGAGTTTAGCGGCAGCAATAATGGAATTATGTATTTTGTTGGCAAGCCTGTTTATGATAAAAACACCAGCACCCTTGAAATTAAAAATCTTGATTACGATCTTAAAACCAAAAACGTTTTTTTAAACACGGCCAAATGGTTGTTTGACAAGAAAATAATTTCGGCGCTTAATAAACATTCCCGATTTGAGCTGGGTAATTATATAAGCGGTCTTCTGCCCAAGTTAAACTTACAGCTTAACCGCGAAATTTATAAAGGAGTATTTACCAGCGGTGCATTAGAAAATCTGCAGGTAACAGACTTATTGCCCACTACCGGTGTTTTTATTCTTCGTTGTAATGTAAAAGGGAATTTAGCTATGCGGATTAATTCCATAAACCTCTAAAGGGATTTCTTTTACTTTAAAAGTGAAATACTTCTGGGTGATATAACTAAAGACAACTATAATTACTGTAGTGATGATTTGAGAAAGTGTGGGATAAATATGACAGTATTCAACAAATAACTTCAGGAAAATATAATTGAGCACCACACAAATCATCACCAATAAAAAATAACGGAACAACTGGATTCTTCCTTTCAGGTTTGATTCTGTCCAAACTACATATTTTGACAAAGCAAAGCCAATTGGAAATGTTATTAGGAATGAAATTAAAAAAGCAGCAATATGCGGCTTAAAGGCAATTACACCCAAATGCAGTACCTGTTTCTTTAAAATAAAATTATAGCTGATGAAATAAATTAAAATACTGAGTACAGTATTGCCTCCGCCACAGGCCGCGTAATGAAAGGTTTTTCTATCCATTACTTTGCTGAAAGGCGGATAAAAAAAATCGATAATGTTTAATATGCCGTTGCGAACCTTTTTCATTAAAAGTGGCGCAAAGATAATTGATGCCTTTCATAGCTGCAAAGCCATTTAAATAATAACCGTTAAACAAAAAACCCTTCCGCAAGCGGAAGGGTTTTTTGCCTAAATATGCGAAGACTAAAAGGTATATCTTATTGATAACCCACCCCAGCCGGCATAAAAACCATAGTACCTGTCTGGCCCGTCACCAAAATTGAATGAAGGTTGCCAGTCAAGACTCATATTGATTGGTGCACCGTTAAATTTATAATCAAGTCCTAACACACCATCTAAACCGAAGTATGAGCCTGAATAACCGTAGCCATATCTGTCTTTCCAGCGAGTATTCCAGAAGCCAACATGCGCACCGGGACCAACATACCATTTCAATCCTGGTGCACCATTGATATCTCCATGGAATTCATATAAACCTGTAATGCGGGTACCATATCGCCAGAAATAACCTATGCCTTCTAATGCAGCATTTGGTTTTACAAAATGTTTTAATGTAATAGCACCGCCATCTCCAAACTTAACCCCAAGGGCGGTTTTGTAAGTTCTTCCGTTGCTTTGAGCAGATAATTCAGCAGACGTTGTTAGCAGCAACAATATTGTTGCGATAAATGTAATCCTCATAAAGTTGTTTTTTAATTCAGTCTTAAACGTAAAAAAATCATGCCAAATTGTGAATTGACACTTTTAATTATTTGTGTGGTTGCAAAAATTCTTTCACCATAATATCAGGATAATCGCTAATAACTCCGTCAACACCTAAGTCAACTAAACGTTTTGCGTCAGCCAAATCATTTACTGTCCATGGAATGAGTTTAATATTATTCTCTTTGCAGTATTTTATCAGGGATGTATTTACCAACAAATAATGCGGACTGTAAATAGTTGGTTTAAACCCCAGTTTTTCAATTTGTTTTTCTGCCGGAGTAAATATACCCTCTTCAATAAGTGCAGCCGTTTTAATATGCGGATATTTTTGATGGATGATTTTAAGTGTTCTGAAATCGAATGATTGAATGATGACCCTGTCTTCAATTTTTTTATTCGTAATTATATCCATCAGTAATTGAACAAATTCATCTGGCAGAGGATGATAAATAGAATCACCTTCCGGTAAACTTTTGGTTTCGATATTATAAAAAACAGGGTTTAAATTTTTTTCTTTGATATTATTTTCAACACTGTCAATTAATTCGCTCAATAAAGGTTTATGAACTTTTAATTTTTGCTGGTTTGGAAATCTTGGATGAGGTCTGCTGCCCACGTCCCATTTACTTATTTCATCATAAGTCATCTGGTACATGTTCAAGTTTTTTTCTTCGGCTTCCGTTACTAAACTACCATCTGGTTTGGTGCTTATTTCGTGATTGAAAAATGGTTCATGTGAAATAATTACTTTTTTATCTTTTGTAATACTCGCATCCATTTCCAGTGTAGTTACACCAATATCCACAGCTTTTATCATAGCCGGAATAGTATTCTCCGGCATTAAACCACGGCAACCGCGGTGCCCTTCTATATCTAAATTAGTTACCCGCATAGTAGATGACTGACAGGATAGAGCAATGGAACAAATAAGTATAAGACTGAAGTTTTTCCACATTTTTTATGCTTTCATTCCCAAGTTAAAAGCAAATTCAGTATTATTTTACTTCCGGTGTTACTTTTGTGCAAAATTTACGAATGACTGCAAAAACATGGTTTAAAGATTGGTTCAGTTCTCCTTATTATCATTTACTTTATTTTAACCGCAACCATGAAGAAGCTGCAGCGTTTATTGATAAATTAATTGATTTTCTTAAACCATTGCCCGGAAGTTATATGCTGGACGTTGCCTGTGGCAGGGGCAGGCATAGCATTCAACTTGCAGAGAAGGGATTTGATGTATCGGGGATAGATATATCATTTGAAAATATAAATGAGGCCAAACAGTCAGAATCTGCCAACCTGCATTTTTACCAGCATGACATGCGTTTACCTTTCTGGATTAATTATTTTGATTACGCTTTTAATTTCTTTACCAGCTTTGGTTATTTCCGCACAAGGAGAGAACATGATAATTCCATCCGTACTATTGCTAATTCCATAAAAGAAGATGGAATATTTGTAATGGATTACCTGAATGTCCATTATGAGGAAAATCATTTGGTGCATAAATCTGAAAAGGAAATTGACGGAATAAATTTCTTCATTACCAAATGGTTTGATGAAATACATTTTTATAAAAAAATAGTGGTGGAAGACGAAAATTTAGAAGAGCCTGTTGAATATACAGAAAGAGTTGCTAAATTTTCTTTAGGCGATTTTACGGAAATGATGGCTTTCCAGGGATTGCAGGTGCAGGAAGTTTTTGGTGATTATAATTTTGGTCATTATGATGTGTTGAACTCACCGCGGATGATAATTATAGCAAAAAAGGTGAAGCAGTAGTTCTGAGTTTTCAGTTATTGAATTGTTGTTTAAATAATAAATGAAATTCTTTCTCATTAGCTTAAAAATACGAACTCAGAACTGAGTTGGCTTATTATCACAAAGCATCCATTTAGCTGTTTCATAATAACCGGTTGTAAAAAGGGACATCTTGGTTCTTAATCTTTTTAGTTCTTCCATTGAGTAAGGAAGTGGTTTGCCTGTAACCGATATAATAGTATCATTTTGCAGCTGAATATTGCGGATATAATAAAATTCATTGGTAACTACACCAATATTTCCTTCGTCATGATGAATAATAAATGCACAATCACCCCCTGGTTTTGTTTTTAATAAATCTCTTCCGAGGGTTTGATTGGAATAACTGTTGCTGGTAATTCCAGCAATAGTTGGAAGTATGTCAATTTGAGAAGCGATTTCTTTTCGTGTTTGCGGTTGCAATATTCCCGGCGCATAAAATAAAAGAGGAACATGTTCATCACTCAGGCGTTGCTCCGTCCATGCATGCGGATATATAGCATCAGCATAACCTTTTATGCCATGGTCGCCAACAAAAACAAATAAAGTGTTTTTGAAATAGTTTTCTTTCTTAGCAGACTCAATAAATTTTTCAATGCAGTAATCAGAGTACCGAAAGGCATTATATTCATCCAGTGATTCAAATCCGTATTTTTTTAACGAATCAGGATTTACATAATTACGAACAAAATCTTTATCCTCCAGTGGTATCTCGTATGGACGATGATTGTCGGCAGTTTGAATAATGGCAAAGAAAGGTTTGCTATTTTGCTTCAATACATTGTTTGCCTCTCTAAAAAGATTGTTATCACTAATACCCCATACATTAAATGCGGGTGATTTGTAACTTCCTTCCTCAAACAAATTCAGACCACTGATATTTTTTTTCAAAAGTCCTTTGAAATTATTGAACTCACTATTGCCCCCGATGAAATAATATTTTTTGTAATCAGTGAAATCATTAATGATGGTATGATGCGATAATGCTTCGGGATTACGTGTCGAAAATCGGGATAACTGTACATCTGGTATGCCAGTTAACATGGCAAATACACCTCTTGCTGTTCCAAAATGCGGAGAAAAACATTTTTCAAAAAATACACCGTCTTTCGACAGCCCGTTAAAATAAGGCGTGGTATTTAACGGGTTACCGCTCATACTGCTTTTATACATGCTATATGATTCGCAAATGACCATCACCACATTTAGCTGTTTTTCATTGGTGGCAGTAATGGTTCGTTTATAATCAAGGTAAGTATCATGCTTATCTACTCCAAGAAATTTTGAAATAGCCGGGTAATAGTCTTTTGCTTTTGACTTATTAAATGAAGGATTCCTGAATTTAAGTGTAGTAAAGAAATTTTGCATCGGGTTTAAAGCGAGGTACGCTTTAAAATTGTCTCCCAGTGAAAATGCATCTTTCCAAACCAATGGCTTGGCAGCAGGTTTTCCATAGATGCCTGCAAACATGAGTAACAATAACCAAACAACACGTCCGGATTTGAAATAAAATTTTTCATTGTTGGATTTCTCGACAATGTTATGAGTGTGACCAACCAATCTCGCAATCAGCCATACTACTAAGCCCAGCCCCAATAATATCCAGAAGATTGGATAGGATTCCCATAGCATCATCATAGAAGTGCGGAAGTCGTCTATGAAATTAAGTGCACTGGCATTGAGCCTGGTGCTGATATATCCAAAATGACCAAAGTCGGCGCCGAAGAACAGTAATATAAACAGTGTCATTACAGTTAGATAAGCGATCCACCATTTTTTATTTCGCCTGCTGTAGAATGGTGACAAGGAGGTAAAACTTCCAAATACCAACAATGGAGCCAGTACTATGCAAATCCAGCGGATATCATAACGAAGTCCGAGTAAAAATGAAGGAAAGAGATCGGTTGTTATTTCGTATGAAGGTTTAAATGCAATTAACGTAGCTATCCTGAAGAGTGTAAAAACTCCCAGGAATATCCAGAATAGCTGCAATACCCAGCGGGCCGTGGGGGGTAATAAAAAACGTTTGCCCATAATTTCCTTAAGTGCCTGCGAAAATAAATAAATCCTTTCGGCTTAAATATTATTTTTTATATGAAAGGCTTACAAATTAAAATTTATTGAGCAGGGAATAAACCAGGGTATCCCAAAATTTGTCTCTGAAAAAGAAATCTTCTTTGAAATGAGCTTCTTTATTAAAACCAATTGATTCCAGCAAAGCAGCAGAGGCTATGTTATTTGGATTGATAACTGCATCTATGCTGTGTATTTGCATGGATGAAAACCCATAATCTATAATTTTTGTTATCACTTCTTTCATAATTCCCTTTTTCCAGTAACCGGGATGCAGTACATAACCGATTTCGGCACGGTAATGTTCTTTTCTTATATTCCAATAGCAGATGGTGCCAATGCATAAAGAAGGTTTTTCTTTTAAAGCTATTGCCCACATGATGGCTTCGTTATTGGCAACAGATTCATTGATGCGGCTAATAAATTCTTCCGCCTCAGTTTTGTTTTTGGCAGGTTCTTTTTGCAGGTATTGCATAACTGTTTCATCTGAGCGAAGAAAATAAATTTCATCTGCATCATCCATTGCCAACTGTCGAAGTAAAATCCTTTCAGTTTCTAATACAGGAAAGGGATTGAAATTTAATTCCAGCATAATTTTATTTTATTGTATTAGTTCAGCTTCCCAATTCAGTTAATGCTTTTACAAGTTGGTCAAGTTCAGTTGGTGTAGTGTAAATATTAGGAGCGATTCTGCATCCCTGTACGTTCGCATAATCAATTGCTACCGTATAGATTTTATATTTTTTCATTAAAATATCTGCTAAGTCTCCCGGCTTCATATTCTTAATGCCAGCATTGGCAATGCCACAGCAACGGGTTTGGTCAGCAGGAGTATTAACCACAACATTTGGAAGCCGCCTCACTTTATCTGTCCAGTAATGTTGCAGGTAACGAAGTCTTGCTTCTTTTCTTTCGGGTCCAATTTTTAAATAATAATCAATAGAGTCAGCAATGGTTAAATCGGTATGCACAGGATGAGTACCAATATGATTTAACCTCGATATATCATCTTCTTTTTTATCTCCTTCTGCCAGTAATGGCCAAATTTTTGAAATATTTTCTTTTTTCACGTAAAGTAAACCTGCGCCTAAAGGAACACTTAACCATTTGTGTAAACTAGCTCCATAATAATCACAATGCAAATCCGGAATGGAATATTGAATATGTGCAAATGCATGTGCACCATCTACCATTACGGATACACCTTTACTGTGTGCCATATCACATATTTTACGAACTGGTAAAATTTGACCGGTAATATTTACCATATGGCAAACCATCAGCAGTTTTGTTTTTTCTGTAATGGCTGATGCATATAAGTTAATAATTTCTTCATCATTGGCAGGATGATTGGGGATGGAAATGATTTTATTAACTACTCCATATCTTCTGGCAACCTGTTTAAACATTTCCAGCATAGAACCATAATCCTGTTCTGCCATAACTGCTTCGTCTCCAGCTTGCCAATGTATGCCGCCAATAATCATATCCAATGATTCAGTGGCGTTGCGGGTAATTACTAATTCCTCAGGTAAACAACCAGCAACGGCAGCTAATTTATTTGCCATTGCTTTTTTATTATCCCATTGGACTGTACGCATATAATAGGAGCCCTGGTAATTTATTTCACGTACATGGTTAATATAATTTTCCAGTGTTTGCTGCGGTAGAAAACAGTAATAACCATTTTCAAGATTGATATAATCCGGCTTCAGCCGGTAACCTGTTCTTATTCCTTCCCAAAAATTTTCATCATCAGCAAGGGATTGAGGAGAAAAATGTTCAAATTTTTTCAGCCATTGCTCTAAATGATTGGTGCCGGAAATGCCGGCGAGACCAAGCAGGGAAAAATTCTTTATAAATGTCCGTTTATCCATACTTTAAGGTACGGGAATTTATTTTTCAGGTTGATTTCTTCTTTAATAAATTGTTATCAAATTGAGTGTTAAAAAGTTTTAAACATCATTTTCATATGCTGTTAGAAAAAAATGAATCCTGTTTGGGTTACCTTTTTTTAGTATATGTATCAAACAGCGAAGAAAATAGACTGCCGGAGGTAACAAACGGTAGTATTGTAAACTAAAAAGTGTAAAGAAATGGTACAGAAAACCTATTTTAAAACGAAGGATTATTGCAAAGTAAAGTTCTCTTTTAATGTGGAAAATGCTGAAACAATTGAAATATTAGGATTAAACAGTGACTGGAAAAACTCAGTTATCATGAGCAAAAAGAAAGATGGTACTTTCAGTGCTGATGTTAATCTTCCAAAAGATTCTAAACACGAATTCAAATATTTAGTAAACGAAACAGAGTGGGTTAATGAACCTGAAGCTGATTCAGAACAACCAAATGAGTTTGGCGGAAGTAATAGTGTAATTATCCTTTAATTATATTTTGCCGGCAGTGTTTATTATTTAATAAGCATTGCCGGTTTTTTTTTGATTTAGAATTATATTCTGAACACGATCAAATTATTCCCATCTTTTCCATAAGGAAAGAAGCATTTTTGTTTTGGGCAATACCGGGCCGGAGTTTATAGTCAAATGATAATTCTCCATTTTGGATTACACTTTCAAAACAATAATTGCTGATTTTTCCGTGAAATTCTTTTTCCATTACTCCAAGGCTCAAATCATGAGTGGCAAAAAGAGTAAGGCTGTTGGTGGGTAATAGTTTACGGATAAATTGTTCCGAGCCGTGTGATTTATCATCTGAATTAGTTCCCCGTAAAATTTCATCAATCAATACCAGCGATGGTTTTCCGGTTTGTAATTCTTCAATAATAAAATGCAACTTATTTAACTCCGCCATAAAATAAGAAGTATGTTCCTGTAAAGAATCACTTACCCTTATTGAACTTAGAATTTGCACAGGTGTAAAAACAAAACGCTTTGCACATACCGGTGCACCACATTGAGCCAGTAATACATTAACCCCCACTGAACGAAGGAAAGTAGTTTTACCTGACATATTTGAACCGGTAACCAATTGCAGTTTATCATTTATGCCAATAGCAAAATCGTTACTCACTCTTTCATCAGCATTTAATAATGGATGCGATAATGCCACAGCTTCAATTGAAGACATAACTTCTGTAATAACCGGAAAGCTATAGGAAGGATTGTTATAAGTAAAACAGGCAAGTGAATTAAAGTATTCCATTTCACTTAATGCTTCCAGCCAGGAAAAAAAATTTTCTTTGTTATTTGTTTTCCATTTCTCCAGTTGAATCAGGCATTGAATATCGTATAGGAATATGGTATTAAAGAAAATAGTAACCAGCAAATTTAAACGCTGGTCAAAAAAATTACTGATACGAGAAAGTTTTTTTATTTCTGCCGAAGCATCGGAAGAAGTGTTTTGCAATTGTTTTAGTAAAACAGAATTGTTAATTGTAAACTTTGAAAATTCCTGCAGGATAGAAGCATATTGATTTAGTAGTTCCTGTTTTTTACCCATCAACTGGTGTTGCCTGTTGGTATGTTTGGTATACATGCCAATATGAGCCCAGTTAATAACGGCAGAAATTATAAATGGCAGATAGTTGACGGTATAAAACCAGTAAAAAATAGTTGCGATATTTATTACTGGCAATAACCAGCGCATAACTGCATACCATTTGTTATGGATGAGTTGCTCTTTTTCTGAAAGCCAGCTATTAATTTGTTCAAGGTCTTTATCATTGTTCCCGTATAATAATCCTTTAGCTGTTAAAAATTGTCTTTGTAAAGTTTGTGATGTTAATTCCTGCACCGCCTGCTGGTAGCTTTCAATAGTTTCTTTGTCTCTGAAGCTTTGCTTTAACCGGGAAGCTAATTTTTCGATTCCAATACCTGTGGTTGTTCTGTTAAGCAGGTGAAAAATAGATTGTGACCCGAAAACATCCAGGTCCAGAAAATATTTTTCATTGCCTGCATATTTATTTCCGTTGTCAAAAAGATTGTTTTTCCCCTTTAAAATGCCTGCTTCATTTTGATTTATAAAAAGGAGTTTTATTGTTAATTCTTTAGTCTCGGAAATATCCTGGTATTTTCTTACCAAATAAAGAAATAAAGCTATCAATGCCAATGAAGCAATGAACGTTCGGTTTTCTCCCCACTTAATGGAATAATAAACGCTGATAGCCGCCAGCATAAAAGCGGTAAGTCTTAATAAGCCAACATTTACCAGTTTTCTTTTCAATAATCTCAAGTTTAACTGGTATTGATTAATTTGTTGCAGGTAAAATTCCAAAGGCTCATTCATATTGCTAAAAGTAAGAAGGAATTTTTTAAAGAACATTACATCTGTATAATTGTTACACTTTCACACATTGAAAAATTGTCAAACTGATAAAGCATAGCAGACGATGATGGGTGATTGTGAGAAATGGGAATATTGATATAGAAGTAATAATAAAAAAAGGTCCCGCTTAAAGCGGGACCTTTTTTTAAACTATACCTAAATTAATTTAAATAATATCCAACGCTTTTACCAGGAAGAAGCAAACAAGAGGAATGGCAGCTGAAAGTAAATCGCCATGAAACATACACAAATAAGCAAATACGGCGCTTGATATTAAAAATAACAGCCAATAAATACCAGTTGATTTTTTTGTTTCTTCCATGAGTAATAAATTTTTGCGAAGATAGGGGGGGAAATAATAAAAAACAAGTCTTCGTTGCCTGTTTTTCAGTGCTTCAGCATTTGCTCTTCTTACTTTTACAACAAAACTAAAAATGCCTTATTTTGCTTCTCCTTAGTAAAAACAAGACTGCGATGAAGATTCACTTTTATGTACGGTTTCATACCAACTACGGACAAACTTTATCTGTTTCCGGCAATCATGAATTATTGGGTAATGATGATCCGGGCAAAAGCTTTCCACTTACTTATCTTAATGAAGAATTATGGCATGGTATTATTGATGCTGGCGATACGGTAGCTGAATTTATTAACTACCGATATATACTTCACCAGGAAAATGGTGATAAAACTATTGAATGGGGTAATGACAGGATTCTTGAGGTATCAAAAATAACAGCTGAAGAAATTCAACTGATGGATACATGGAACCATGCCGGTGAATATGAAAATGCTTTTTATACTCAACCTTTTCAGCACGTTTTATTAAAAGGCCATCATGAAGAAAAAGCAAAACCTTACCTCGGGTGTACCCATGTGTTTAAAGTTAAAGCTCCTTTATTAAAAAAGAATGAAGTGCTCTGCTTAACCGGTAACAGCAAAATATTTGGCGACTGGAAAACGGATGAACCTTTGCTGATGAATAAAGAAGGAAACTGGTGGGTTGCTAAAGTAAATCTTTCTAAAGAGATATTGCCTTTAACGTATAAATATGGTGTTTACAATTCCCGCAAGGAAGAGTTTGTGCAATTTGAAAACGGAAATAACCGCGTTATTTATGATGCCAATAATAAAAAGAAAGTAACTATTCTTCACGATGGCTTTGCACAATTACCTAATAATACGTGGAAGGGTGCCGGAGTAGCTATTCCTGTTTTTAGTTTAAAAAGTAAGGATAGTTTTGGAGTAGGTGAATTTACGGATATAAGGTTGCTCGTAGACTGGTCGAAGAAGATTGGCTTAAGATTAATTCAGTTATTACCGCTCAATGATACAACTGCTACTCATACCTGGGTTGATTCATATCCCTATGCTGCTATCTCGGCCTTTGCTTTGCATC
>JBLMVP010000057.1:0-9464 GCA_050256755.1 Sphingobacteriales bacterium
GGTAACCCATTTTTAAAAAACCCTGTATAAGTATCTTCTCCTATTGCCGTACCCTTGCCATTGGCCTTATTATTTTTACAATCCCCTTCATATTTCCCCTGTAAAGCCGGTAAATCAACCTGGCATTGATTTTCCTGTGAATAAACGAAGTGGGAAATAAATAGAAAAAAAGCTATTAAACTTTTCATGTTATAGTTATTATAAGGTTAAAAGTAATGGTTCTATGAGGAAAGACAATACTTGATTGCCAGAAGTTGCAACGGTTTGGCACACTCATCATATCTGTGTAAATTTGCTTTCCCAATGGAACAAACTCAGGACATATTATCAGTAGCACAAAAAAGACCAGTAATGCTGGGAGAAATGCAATTACTAACCACTATAGAAAAACAAATTCCAGGGTCGGTTGAGTATTTCATTCAGCGATACCGTCATAACCCCCAAACAACTGTTGAGGATTTGGGGATGCTGGTATATAATTATCAGGCAAAATCAAAAGATAAAAGTCTGGAGTTGAGGTTCTGTGTTACCGGTAATGCCTATTGTTCCGATAAAAGATGCGAAGGCGGCATATGTGCCAAAACCGGTGGTGCTTCCTGTAATGATAAAGTAAATACAATTGATGTTTTGAGCTTTAAATTTTCCAGCACTTATTTATCACAGTTTGTGAAAGGAAAACAAATTGTTTCCAAATCTGATGAGGTACTGGCATTTAAACATCGTTCGTCTTTTAGTAAGATGGTAAATCTGTGTAACCGCACAAGATCGGTTTTAGACAACCTGCTCAATCATACTTACAGCGAAACTTTGGAAAACATTTATGTAAACAGTCAATTGCAAACTTTACTATTATACGGGCTGGAATGTTTGGTTGATGAAAAAGCTGAAGAAAGTTTTGCCTGCAAGTTTTTAGCCAGCGAAGCAGAAAGAGAAAAAATTACAAAAGCAAGGCAAATCCTTTTACAACATATTGGTGAACCCATTACCATTAAAGAACTAAGCCGTAAAGTGGCAATAAATGAATGTTATTTAAAGAAAGGATTTAAAGAAATGTTTGGTACTACCATCTTTGATTTCTACCAGGGCCAACGAATGGAGCATGCCAAATATTTGCTTTATGAAAAGGGATTGAGTGTAACAGACGTGTCAGCACTGCTTGGATATTCTTCTATTTCGCACTTTTCTACTGCTTTTAAAAAACATACAGGTCTAAAACCCTGCGAATTGTTGATGCGATAATTTTATATCAAAAAATAATTATAAAAATAGCCGCTTGATGCGGCTATTCTCTTTTTGTATAAAAACGTTAATTAATCTATTCGCAACTCTGATAAGGATGATTTAGTTGATTCAATAGTCTTATCCAAATCCTCATAAGTTAAAGCATTATTGAGGAACCAACTTTCAAATGCAGA
This sequence comes from Sphingobacteriales bacterium, assembly GCA_050256755.1. Lineage (GTDB taxonomy): Bacteria > Bacteroidota > Bacteroidia > Chitinophagales > Chitinophagaceae > AWTP1-9. Next base: position 1,416 of record JBLMVP010000057.1, read on the forward strand.
AGGGGGAAGGTAAATTCCCCTGTTCAGCATGGCATGAAAATATTTTTTGAATAACTCATTATTGGCTGATGATGCCGTTGCAAAATCAACTACTGGATGATCACTAAAATGAACACTAATCATAGAACCAAAACGATTGATCACATAAGGTTGACCCCATGCTTTTAAAACTTCATTTAAACCTTTGTGCAGGTATTCAGTCTTTTTATCTAATTCGTTGTAGATAGAGGGATTGCTTTTTAATTCTTTCAACATAGTGTATCCTGCTATCATCGCAATAGGATTGCCACTTAAAGTTCCTGCCTGGTAAACATTTCCCAATGGTGCGATATGCTGCATAATTTCTTTCTTACCACCAAATGCACCAACAGGCATTCCACCTCCAATTACTTTTCCATAAGTAACTAAATCAGCTTTGATATTTAATTTTTCCTGTGCTCCGCCGGCAGATAAACGAAAACCTGTCATCACTTCATCAAAAATGAAAACAATTCCTTCTTCGTCACACAACTTCCTCAAGCCTTCATGAAAACCGGGCAGGGGTAAAATGCAACCCATGTTTCCCGCAACAGGTTCAACAATGATTGCAGCTATTTCTCCTTTATACTGTGCTGTTAATTTTTTAACTGCATTCAAATCATTATACGCAGCTGTTAAAGTATCATTCGCTACGCCTGCTGTAACACCGGGTACTGTTTGTATGTTAAAAGTGGCTACACCACTTCCCGCTTTCACTAAAAAAGAATCAGCATGCCCGTGATAATGACCTTCAAATTTTATAATCTTATTTCTACCGGTATAACCTCTTGCTAATCGGATAGCACTCATGCAGGCTTCGGTACCGCTACTCACCATTCTTATTAAATCAACATTGGGCACCATGCTGATGATAAGCTCAGCCATTTCTATTTCCAGCTCAGTAGGCGCACCAAAAGAGGTAGAACCCAATGCTTTTTCCTGTATAGCTTTTACTACCGGTTCATATGCATGACCTAAAATCATTGGTCCCCACGATGCGATGTAATCAATATACTTATTGCCATCTGCATCATAGAGATAAGCACCTTTAGCAGATTTCATGAAAATAGGTGTGCCACCTACACTTTTAAAAGCTCTTACCGGAGAGTTAACTCCGCCGGGAATAGATTTTTGTGCTTTTTCAAATAATGCTTTACTTTTTTCTATTGACATAATATTTATTAATCAATTTGTATTTAATCAATACACCTCCAAATCATCAAATTAACTTATCAACTTTACAGCATCTTTTGCAAAATAAGTTGCGATCAAATCTGCTCCTGCTCTTTTAATAGATGTTAAAACTTCCAGTATTGCTTTGTCTTCATTAATCCATCCCATTTTTGCAGCAGCTTTTATCATGGCATATTCACCACTAATATTATAAGCACTTACCGGAACATTCACGGCATTTTTTACATCACGAATAATATCCAGGTAGGACAATGCCGGCTTCACCATTACAATATCTGCGCCTTCTTCAATATCCATCAACGTTTCTTTCACAGCTTCAATACGATTGGAATAATCCATCTGGTAAGTCTTCTTATCACCAAAACCGGGAGCAGAATCCAACGCATCTCTGAATGGACCATAAAAACAAGAAGCATATTTGGCACTGTAACTCATGATTCCTGTTTTGGTAAAATTGTTTTCTTCGAGACCTTTTCTAATAGCACCAATACGTCCATCCATCATATCGCTTGGAGCAACCATGTCAGCACCAGCTTCTGCATGACTGATACCCATTTTCACCAATGCCTCTACCGTTTCATCATTCACAATTTCCCCATCCTTTACAATTCCATCATGCCCGTAAGAAGAATAAGGATCCAGTGCAACATCAGTCATCACGTACATTTCAGGAACTGCATTTTTAATAGCCCTGATGCTGCGTTGCATCAAACCATCTTTATTCCATGCTTCTTTACCGGTATTATCCTTTAATTCATCTTTTGATTTTACAAACAGCAATACACTCTTCAATCCCATGCTCCATAACTCTTTTACTTCTTTCACTGTTATATCCAAACTATTTCGGTAATAGCCGGGCATGGAAGCTATCTCTGTTTTCACATTCTCTCCTTCATCAATGAAAAGTGGAACGATGAAATCATTGGGAGTTAACACAGTTTCACTCACCATGCTTCTTATTGCTGATGATTGTCTTAATATTCTGTTTCTTCTTTGCAGATACATATAATTAGTGTAATATTTTCAACAAGTATTTGAACGATGTGCCCATTCATTTCTTTCTTCATCAGTAACTTCAGCTAGCCAGTCTTTTGGATGCAGACAAGCCTCTAACAATTTGCCTTCTTCACTTCCGGGTTTTGGCTGATAGTTATAATCAAACCGCACTGTTGGTGGCAAACTCATCAATATACTTTCAATTCTTCCGTTTGTTTTTAGACCAAACAAAGTGCCACGGTCATGAACCAAATTAAATTCAACATAACGGCCTCTTCTTATCTCCTGCCAGTATTTCTGTTCTGGTTTATATTTAGTATTCTTTCTTTTTTCAACGATCGGAATATATGCGTCGATAAAGGCATTGCCGCAACGCTGACCAAAGTTCATCCAGAAATTTACATCCTGCTTCTCATTGGGCCTTTGGTAGTCGTAAAAGATACCTCCTATCCCTCTTCTTTCTTCATTGCGATGCCAGTTCACAAAATAGTTATCACATTCATTTTTGAATTTGGGATAAAAAGAATTATCAAATGCATCACAAACATCTTTATAAGTTTGATGAAAATGTTTGGCATCTTCTTCAAACAAATAATAAGGTGTTAAATCTGCTCCTCCACCAAACCAGCGATCAATTACTTCATCTTTTTCATTATATAATTCAAACATTCGGTAATTGCAATGCACTGTTGGCACAAAGGGATTTACCGGATGAATAACTAAACTCAAACCACAGGCAAACCATTTGGCGCCATTAATCTTTAACTGCGTTCGCATAGCATCTGTTACTTCTCCATAAACAACAGAAATATTTACACCTGCTTTTTCAAATACATTTCCATTAACAATAACCCTTGTTTTACCACCACCGCCTTCTTCTCTTTGCCAGGCATCTTCAAAAAACTTCGCTTTACCGTCAACCTGTTCCAAAGCAGAACAAATGCGGTTTTGCAAATCATGAATGTAGTCTATCCAGTTTTGTTTAATATTCATATCATGAATGGTGAGTCGTGAATGATGTTTGCTTTTTTGATTACCCATTCACGGTTTATATTCTTTCACTGCTTCCACAAAAGCTTTAGCATGGTCAACCGGAACATTGGGTGTAATTCCATGTCCAAGATTGGCAATATAATTTTGTACTCCAAAGTCATCTATCATTTCCTTTACTGCTCTTTTAATATCAGGAATTGGAGCCAATAGTTTCGCAGGGTCAAAATTTCCCTGCAAAGTTATTTTGTTGCCGGTAAACTCACGGGCTATTTGCGGACTCACACACCAGTCTATTCCAATGCCAGCAGCACTGCTCTCACTTAAATCTTTTAACGCATACCAACTTCCTTTCGGAAATAAAATTACCGGCGCATCCTCTTTTAACGCATCAGCAATCTGTAATAAGTAAGGTTGTGCATAAGTTTTAAAATCTGCCGGACTCAACGAACCGGCCCAGCTATCAAATACCTGTACAGTATCAGCGCCTGCTTTTACCTGCGCTTTTAAATATTGAATAGTGATGTTCGTTATCTTTTGCAACAATTGGTGAGCCAGTTGCGGTTGTGTGTAGGCGAATTGTTTTGCCTTATCCCATGTTTTACTTCCTTTCCCCTCCACCATATAACATAAGATAGTCCATGGTGCACCGGCGAAGCCAATTAATGGAACTCTTCCGCTCAATTCTTTTTTAGTAAGCGATAAGGCATCCAGCACATATTTCAAACTGTCTTCAGCGCCATCCGTAATCAATGCATCAATATCATTTTGCGATTGTATCACCTTGGGAAGTAATGGTCCTTTGCCTTCTTCCATCAATACTTCTATACCCATTGCCTGTGGTATTACCAGAATATCTGAAAAAATGATGGCTGCATCTACGCCAACCTGGTCAACAGGTTGCAGGGTAATGGCTGTTGCCAGTTCAGGCGTTTGCACACGGGTAAAGAAATCATATTTATCTCTTAATTTAATATAATCAGGTAAATACCTTCCAGCCTGCCTCATCATCCATACAGGGGGACGTTCTACTTTTTCCTTTCTTAGTGCTCTTAATAATAAATCGTTTTTGAGTTGGGTCATAATTTCTTTTTATCGAAAATTGTTATACATGAATTGTTAAAAAATATTCACGACAGACGAATCACGTTTTACGAAAAATATTCTATCATCTTCTTTACAAGACTTTCCTTCCCCGATTCATCGCTGATAACAATTTTATTGTTACTGTGCTTTTTAATTGCTGATGCCGTTGTATTACCAATCGCAAACAAAATTGTTTGGCCAGCCACTTTATTATTGCTGAAAAAACTTTCTACTGCACTTGGGCTAAAGAATAAAATACCATGGTACGGCTTTTCTATTTTATGAGGCACAGGTATGGTTTGGTATACTACAATTTCATTTACTTCAATATCATTACTGCGCAAAATATCAGGCAACTCATCCCTGCGTTGGTCGCCACAAAAGAAAATAACTTCATCAGCATCTCCCTCTTCAACAATTAATTCTGCTAATTCTGCAGCGCTTGATGCGGTGCCCGCAATTAATTCCTCACCAAAATAATTTTGAACAAGCTTATTGGTGGTAGTACCTATACAGTATATTCTCCAGTCTGGTTGAAGGTCATCTTTATAATTCACTACTGCATCCACCGCATTCATACTGGTAAATACAACAGTAGCTGCTTGTAATAATGCCTGTTCTATTTCCTGCTGTACATCTACACTTTGAATAGCTTCCGTTTCAATAAACGATATTGTATCAATGTCTATGCCCATGTGTTTCGCCTCATTGATGAGTGAATCTTCCATGGGTCTTGTACATAATATGTTTATCTTATTTTGCTGCATTGCGAATACTAAAGGCTATTTCTTTTCCGCCTTTACTTAATAATTCGTTAGCTGCTGTAATTCCCAAACTATCTGCTTCAGCTATCGATACATTTTTTTCAATCTCAATCTTTTCTTTTCCATCCAGTGACAAAATATGTCCACGAAAACGAATCTCATCATTCACAATTTCTGTCAAAGCACTGATAGGGGTTGAACAACCACCTAATAAAGTTTTTAAAAAATCTCTCTCAATTTTTGTACACAATGCCGTGTTCGCATCATTAAAATAATCACAGGCGTTCATGCAATAACCATCCCCTTCCCTGCTAACAACCATAATGGCTCCCTGTGCCGGCGCAGGCAACATCCAATCTAATTCAATTGAATTTTCAGGACGAAGATTGATTCTTTCTAACCCTGCAGCAGCAAAAATGGCCCCATGCCAATTATTCTCTTCCACTTTTCTTAAACGCGTATTTACATTACCACGCAAATTTTCTATGGTATGATTTGGATAACGATTTAACCATTGTGACTTTCTACGGATACTGCTTGTTGCAATAATGCCTGCAACTTCTAAAGGAATTTCAATATTATCAGCATTTAAAAACCAACTTTCAACTATAGAAGCATCTTTATAAACAAATAAATCTTTATAAGATGCCCTTTTCAAAACTGCTGACTGAACAACCCCTTTCGCCAATTGCGTAGGAACATCTTTCATAGAGTGAACAGCAATATCAATTTTACCTGTTAAGAGAGCAATATCCAGACTTCTTGTAAAAACTCCCTGTACACCCATTTCATATAAGGGCGTTTGTAAATCTATATCCCCTTCACTTTTTATATAAACTAATTCCGCTGCAAATCCGTTTTGAGATAACAGTTTTTTTACCTGTGTAGCCTGCCACACAGCCAGCTGGCTTTCTCTTGTACCAATCCTGATTACTTTATCCATTTGGATTAATTTGTTCCGGTGGCAATGTATTCATTAATGGCTTCAATATAATAACAGCCCTGTTGATTCTGCTCCCGCATTTTTACGGCCATAACATTAATGACTTTTTGAATTTCTGCCTGTTTATTTTTTTGAACAGGAGAAGAAGCTTGCCTGGAAAAATAGCTGATATATAAATTACAGTTGTGTAATTGTTCCAACTTTGTTTTAACTGCTTTTAATACGGGAACATGGCGGCGCATTTGATGCCAGTCAATAAACTCGGCAATATGCTTGTCAATAATTGATTTCGCCTTTGGCACTTCCCCTTCTCTCTTTTGTAATGTTTCGTCTTTTATTTTTGATAACTCATCAACATTCACCAATGTAATATTAGGTAAATGTTGTGCATCTGCTTCTACATTATAAGGAATAGAAAGGTCGATAATTAATTTCTGTCCGCTGTTTTCTACATGAGATTTTACAATCACCGGTTCAGCAGAATTAGTGGCTACCAAAATAATATCAGCAACTTTTACCTGTTGAGCCAGTTCGTTTGCAGGAGCAACCTGTAAACCCAGTTCGTTGGCTAACTCTGCCGCTTTTTCTTCAGTACGGTTTATTAAAGTGATATTTTTTGTGCCGAGATAATCTACCAGGTTCTTACAGGTGTTACGGCCAATTTTACCGGTGCCCAGCAACAATATTTTTTTATCAGCAATACTGGAAATATTTTCCCTGATGTATTGAACCGCTGCAAAAGAAACAGAAACAGTTCCGCCACTTAATTCGGTAGTTGTTTTTATTTCTTTGGAAGATTGAAGAACAGCATTTATCAATCGTTCCATATAAGCTCCAATAAAATCGTTTTCTTTCGAAAATTTAACTGCTTGCTTTATCTGTCCCACAATTTCATAATCTCCTAAAATCTGTGAATCCAAACCTGCAGCAACATTAAATAAATGTTCAATAGCTTCTTTACCCTGTTTTACATAAGCCATTTCCTTAAAAGAAGTTAACGTAACTTCTGTTTGTGTACACAATAGTTCGCATAACAATGAAGGTTCTTCAGCAAATCCATAAATTTCTGTACGATTGCAGGTAGAGAGAACAAATAACTCTTTTACTCCATAACCTGGAGCAAGGGATAAAATAGAACTATATTGTTCTGCATTGATGGCATACAAACCCCGAATACCCGCATCGGTCTTTTTGTAGTTGATGCCTGCAATAAAAAAGTTTGATATATCTCTCTGTCTGTGCATTATTTTTATAAACTAATAACTATGCAAAAATAATTGGCGCCGCTAAGTTCAGCTAATTTTACTGTCATTACATTGTCATTTATACTGAATGATTCTTATCAGATATTGAAGTGAGGAAAATCACGACTGAATCGTAATGACTAATGGCTGATTGTGACAAATTTGTGACCTTCGTTAAACCATTTTGCCAATACAGGGTTATAGATTTGCAAACATTTAATTTTTATGACTACAAAGAAAGGGGTAATATTAATGAACCTGGGTTCACCTGATTCAACACAGGTAAAAGATGTAAGAAAATATCTGAATGAATTTTTGATGGATGAAAGGGTAATTGACATCCCCTACCTCCGAAGATTATTATTAGTAAAAGGCATAATTGTTCCCTTCAGGGCTCCCAAAAGCGCCGAGGCATACCGCACTATCTGGTGGAAAGAAGGTTCACCTTTAATTGAATTAACCAAACAATTGCGGGATGCCGTACAGCAGCAGGTAGATGTTCCTGTTACTATGGCGATGCGCTATGGCAATCCAACTCCTAAAGCAGCTTATGATGAATTACTAAGCAAGATTGATGGATTAGAAGAAGTAATATTATTCCCGCTGTATCCTCATTATGCTATGAGCAGCTACGAAACGGCTGTGGAATATATGAAAGAAGTTCATGTCAAAGAAAAATATAGTTTTAAACTCACTACCATCAAACCTTATTATAATGAGCCGGATTATATTAATGCTATGACGGAAAATATTAAGCCATATCTCGAAAAAGATTATGACCATATTTTATTCAGTTATCATGGAGTACCAGGGA
>JBLMVP010000058.1:0-7271 GCA_050256755.1 Sphingobacteriales bacterium
TGCCATATACATTTTAGCTACACTCTGAATATATTGAAGGTGACATTTATCCATGGGAATTTTCTTTTCTATGTTGGCATAACCAACTGCATTTGCCCACCAGCCTTCCTGTTCGGTATAAACGGCAATAGATACACCGGGTAACAGCTTCGTGGTATAAGCTTTCATTAAAGAATCCAGAACAAAAGCTTTTGAAAATTTGGAGTTTATCTCAATGCCCAGTATACAATTCTCTTTTTGTTTAGATGCGGTTTGGGCAAAAGTGAAAACAACACTGATAATAAATAACAGCGAAATGAATGTGCTTTTCATGATTCAATTTTTTATGCAAAAAAACAACTCAAAAGATGCTGTTTCCAAATAAGCCGGCCACCATTCTGATGAGTTGCCGTATATACTACGTTGAAATGCAGGTTGAAAATAATGCCGGGCGGGTTAGAAAGGATGAACTGTAGCAAAAAGGGCGATGAAATGCAGGGTTATTTTTAGTTTTCGGCTGACTGAAACCAATTTTTAAATCCGGCAGCCTTGATCCTGCTTACCTGCAATATCCCCGGAAAACCATCAACAGCATTTACCAGTACATCTAATTTACCATCTCCCGTTCTTTTAAATCCGGTTACAGCACTTCTATGAATGATGTACTGCCTGTTAACCCGGAAAAACATTTCTGATGGCAGGGCTTGTTCAATTTTATCCAACGATTTATCGGGAAAATATTTTTTATTATCTGTGCTAATTAGAATGGAATATCCTTCTTCCGAATAAAAGCCAAGGATTTCATTAAAAGGTATCAGCAGGTTTTGTTTGCCATGTTTAACGGTGATACCCCCTGCCCTCACTTTCTTTTCTTCCAGACGCAGCCGCTCCGACTCTTTCCACTCTGCATAATAATGCATTCCTATATAAATACCATTGAGTACAAAGAACCAGATTATAAAAATAAAAATATCAAACGTATAGAAGCTTAGTGGTGCAAAACGACCACGGGCAATCCAGCTGACTAATTCTGTCAGAAAAATAATAACAAAGAGCCCGGTCACTGTAGTTAAAACAAATTGAATTAATATTCTCTTTAAAGGGGTTGAACCATAAGGCATTTTTTTATCGAGGTATAGAACGATGGTACGCACTGCCCACCAGGCCAGCCAGCCCTGTACGGTATCAATGCTGTATGTAAGAATTAAAAACCAGTTAAATTTAATATTATTGTAAGTAAGATAATAATTGAAGGCGCTTATAAAAGCAATTAATATCAAAAAAAACTGCACATCATTATACTTATGCCTGACGGTACTTGTCATAATTTGTAATAAGATTTACAAAAGTAGTAAGATGGCACGCATTTTAGATATTTATTGGTGTCAGCAAACCGACCTAAACTGTTCTTCAAGTTTTTCTGCAGGTATTTACTATCATTAATTAAAAAAAAATAAATGACGGGGAGCGGTTTATCATCAACAAAATGTTAATTGAAGATTAGAAAAAAATCCCCACATTAACTTGCAAAGTAAACTTATTCTTATGCGCATAATTTTACTTTGCTTATTTTTTGTTCCTATATTTTCTATTGCCCAGTTTGACCGGGCTTCCACAGGAGATCCGCACAAATCAGAAATCAATAAAGATATTTTCAGAGCTAACGCTACTTTATCTATTGACAGCCGCTTATCCATCACCGCCAATTATGAGCATGAAATAAAAAGGCCTTTTACATTTGTACTAAAAGCTGGTCCGTCCTTTTCAAGAGATTATATTACCACAGATGCGTTTGGAGAGGAACAATACCGCTTCACGATGAATGTGGTTGCCTCCGGAGAATTACGATATTACTTCAATCTCCGTCACAGAATAAAGCTGGAAAAAACAACCCGTAACTTTTCTGCCGGTTATCTTTCGCTTGAACCATTTGTATCAACTAAGCCATTCGCTATTCTCAACAATGATAAAGATTACGATCCACAGCCAACTAAAACCGGTGTGTATTTAAATCTCGGTTTTCAAAAACAGGTAAGGAAAACCTATTTCAATGCTTTTTTTGGCACCCGCGCAGATACAAAAATTTACAATCATAATGAAGATGTTTTTGATATAATACAGGGAGGAGTTACCGTTGGCCGTGCTTTTTAAAATACATATTTTTAAAAACCTATCCCGGTTTTGTACAAATCATCGCTTATTTGCTAAAACTATCATACAATTCATTCATCAATCGTTTATGTTTTTGTACCTGCAAAATATAAATTCTTTCATCATGGTGTGTTTTGGATAATATGAGTTGCAGTAATTGTCTTTTTTCTTTTTCCTTCCACTGGTTTATTTGAGGTAATAAAGAAATTAACAAACTAAATTGCTGCAGGTGTTCCTGCTGTTTCTGGCTGAAACGATTAATATTCTTAATCCCCAGCATTTGCTGTATTATTTTTACCGATTGATTAATAGCTTCCTCACGGCTTCCTTTAAATCGTTTAATGATATGTCTTGTAATAGCCCGGCTTATTAAAGCTGCATCAAAATCTTTTGGCATTAGTGGTTGCAATATTAATTCTTTATTACATTTTGTAAACATTTTGAGCATTGCTGCTGACGTGTGTTTCCGGTTATCATATTCTTTTGCAGCTGCTTCAGCAATAACCGAATTTACCGGGCGGAAACCCAGTTTATAATAAAACCAGAAGGCGCCACTCCGCAAGCCCTCTTTATTGCCCTTGCCAAACTGGTAAGGCTTTACAATAAAACGCTGTATGTGAAAATAATGATGATACAGGCGGAGTACCTGTGCAAAAATATAAGCAGATTCACCACCGCGGAATGGCGGATAAATATTCGTACCAATCTTACATCTTTCACCAAAAATCCATCCGCCTCCATAAGCAACAGGTATGGTATTTTTAAATGCCATATACCCTATATATGATTCAATAGATAGCCTTCTGTGCTGCTGCATGGTAAATAATGCAATGGTGATTCCCCTGTTAAAAGAAAATAATTTCGCTTCGTTTTCATCTGCATAGGTAATAGGATCTGTTTCGCGGCAATAAAAAGCCAGGGAAGCCCTGGCAATATTTACCAGGTATTTATTTTGTTCTTTAGAAAGAGGTACGGATTGGAAATCGGGGCTGGAAATAATTTTATCTGGAATAATTCTTTTTTCCAGGTGCTTATGAAAAAATATTTTTTGTGGTATGCTACTGATAAAACTCCGGTTATTAAGCGGATGCTCCAGTTTCCATTCGGTAAATATTTTTAACTGGTCATAAAGTACATCTGTCATCTTTCCTCTATTGCCAGCTCTTTCAAACAAATCAATAATATTTTTGAGCAGGTTTTTATCTTTACCTAACAAATTGGTTATTCTTTTCTGAAGGGTACAATTTTCCTGTGTAGTGTAGTGATACTCTATATTTGGAAATAATGTGTGGAGAATGGCAGTGCCAGTTTCATTGTTTCCTGCAGCCGATTCAAAAGAAACTGATGCAGGAAAATTTTCTGTCAGCCATTTGGTTACAGCAAAACTATACTGTGCAATTAAACTTGTACCTGCTATACCAGAACCGGATAAGGAATATTGTTCCCTGTAATTATTTCCATTCATAATTTTCTTAACTGCAGCAGTAACTCTTTCCAGTTCAGCTTTAGCCATCTTTAATAGCAATGAATTATCCGGGCAGGCTTTGATAAATAACAAGACATCGTGATAAGGTTTAATCACAGCGGCTTTATTAATACGCAGCTCAGATAGCTTTTTAAGCAGGCTCACTTTTTGTTTTGCAGCTTCTTTGCCATAGTTATGACTAAGTAATTGTAATTGCTGTACCTGTTGTAAAGAAAGGGAAATTACTTTCATTACATTTTTGTATTCAAAATACTTTACTGGTAAAGTATTTTACCTGACTTAAATCATAAAGAGAAATGAGGTTGAAGTAATAATAATATTTAACAATAGCAAGGCACCCCGCCTTTGATTTTTTTATTTACGCTGTCATCGCCTGCTTATTGTATTTATTCCTGTATTCAATGGGTGTTAATCCTGTGATCTTTTTAAATACATCCCTGAAAGCTTTGGTATCTGTATAACCCACCTCATACATTACTTCATTCACTGTTTTCCTGCCGGTTTCAAATTGCTTTTTTGCAGCTTCTATTTTTACCCGTTGGATGTATTCAACTATAGAGTTATTGGTTGCTTTCTTAAATCTCCTTTCAAATGTGCGCCGGCCGATAACAAACTTATTGCACAATTCATCTACGGTAATTTTCTCAGCATAATTTGTTTCAATAAATTCCTGCACCTTTTTTATATCATCATCCTCATGAATTTTTTGACCTTTAAATATGCTGAAGGGTGACTGGCTTTTACGATCAATATCCAGTACAAAAAATTTAGAAGCAAGAATCGCTAACTCACGGCTGGTATATTTTTCAACCAAATGCAATAACAAATTCCAGTATGAATTAGCGCCACCACTTGTATAAACACCATTTTGATCTGTTACAATTTTATTATCCACCAAGTCCACTTCGGGGAACATTGTTCTGAATTCATTGGCAAATAACCAGTGGGTGGAACATGTTTTCCCATCCAGCAGACCTGTTGAAGCCAATATAAAAGCACCTAAACATAAACTGGCTACTTCTGACCCATTCTTATATTGTTGTACAATCCAGGGCAAAAAATCTTTATTCAGTTTAACAGCATGATCAAGATTACCACTGATGGCAGGAACAATAACCAGGTCAGGCTTTCTGGCATTTTCCAACAAAGCATCTGTATGAATGGTAAATAAACCATCCATCAGTTTTACTTCTTTAGTAAGTCCTACCAATTGTACATTAAACAAGGCAGAATGTCCCTGGCTTTTTAAAAATTCATTTACCGCAGTAAACATATAACGTGGGTCAGCTACGGCCTCCACTACAGCCGTTTCAGGAACAAGGATGGCAATATTTTTCATAATGATGGCTTGTTTTGTAAAGTTATTATTTATGACTGTCGCAAACAACCCCTTACATTGTCGTTTCTACACCCTCTTCATCAAGAAAATAGAACTTCACTTTAATCAATTCAGCTATCGTCATTTTTTATAAAAGAAAATTTTGTGCAACCAATTAGTTGCTTATATTTGCAACCAAATAGTTGCATAAAACCGTAAATTATTATGAGAAGAGATGTTTTCCAGGCAATAGCCGACCCCACCCGAAGGGCTATATTAGTGTTAATCGCTTCACAAGCTATGACCCCCAATGCTCTTGCTGAAAAATTTGACAGCACAAGGCAGGCAGTTTCAAAACATATTAAAATACTTACTGAATGTGAATTGGTAAAGCAGGAGCAAACAGGAAGAGAAATTTATTACCACTTAAATCCTAAAAAAATGAAGGAAGTAGCCGATTGGCTGGAACCCTTCCGCCAAATGTGGGAAGGCAGGTTTAACCGCCTGGATAATGTTTTAAAGGAATTAAAAAAGAAAAATAATGGAAAGTAATTCAACAACGGAAAATAAAATTCGAATTGAAAGAATTTTTGACGCCAATGCAGAGTTAGTGTGGAGAGCATGGACAGAACCAGACCTGATTAAACTTTGGTTCGGTTCTGACCCTGATGGCATGGTTGAAAGTGCAGCAATAGATTTAAGAGTTGGAGGTTCCTACGAAATTACTTTCAAGGACTCTGATTTATCCAAACATACCTGCAGAGGTATCTTCCTGGAAATTAATGAAAATATTAATTTGGTTTATTCCTGGGAATGGGAAAGTGAACCGGGTCATATATCTGAAGTTTCAGTGAACTTTCATTCCCTGGGAGAAAAAACAAATGTCCTATTTGAACATAAAAATTTAAATCCTGCTTCACGACATGCTTATACAGATGGCTGGAATGGGGCATTCAATAAAATTGATAAAATCTTACCGACACTTAAAAATTAAAATATGGAAAATAACAAAACACAATTTGTAAAAGACGCAGCCAATAAGCAAATTAAAGTGACCAGGTATTTTGATGCTTCATTAGAACTTGTATGGAGAACCTGGACAGAAAGTGAGTTATTAGAACAATGGTGGGCACCCCATCCTTTTAAAGCAATTACAAAACATATGGATTTCAGGGAAGGTGGCTACTGGCTTTATTATATGCTGGGGCCCGATGGAAGTAAATTTTGGGTAAAGGCCGATTATTGTACCATTGAAGTAATGAAACGATTTGATGCGGATGATTCATTTTGTGATGAAGAAGGGAACAGAAACTATGAACTCCCCGGTATGCGTTGGAATAATGTATTCACATTAAACGGTACAGGTACTAATGTAAATGTAAGTATCACTTTTACCAGCGAAGAAGATCTTGAAAAAATTATCAGTATGGGCTTTAAAGAAGGATTTGCTGCGGCACATAATAATCTTGATGAATTACTAAAAAACATGAACCATGGATAACCGGTAAAATACTTTACCACAGTAACAGCAAAATACAAATTCCTCATGCTGACGCAAACAACCCCTTACATTGTCGTAATAACACAGCATGAATGGCAAATTCAGACATTAGCTTTGTTTTTGTAAATAAAAAAGAAAATGAAAACACAAATTAATGCCTATCTTAATTTTAATGGTCACACACGGGAAGCCATGACTTTTTACCAGCAATGTCTTGGTGGTGAACTGGTAATGCAAAAGATTGCAGAATCCCCGATGGCAGCTCAAATGCCTTCGGAAATGGGGCCAAAAATTTTACACAGCAGCCTTACAAAGAATGGCATTGTCTTAATGGCATCAGATTGTATGGGCGACAAAATTGTCAATGGAAATTCTGTATGTCTTTGTTTAAACTGCAGCAGTGATGAGGAAGTTAATTCCTTCTTTAATAATCTTTCTGCAGGAGGAAAAGTAATTGAGCCATTACAGCAATCGTTTTGGGGAGCCACTTTTGGCGTGTTAATTGATAAATTTGGTATGAGCTGGATGTTTAATTATTCAAAAAATTAATCAGCACAAAAAACCTTCTTATATGAAAAAGCAACAATTTAAAACAACCATCAAAGCTGCCAGGAATATTGTGTGGTATGCATTGTGGAACGAAAAAAATTACCGTGTATGGACAAGCGCTTTCACTGAAGGTTCTCATGCAGTAAGCAACTGGAATGAGGGCAGTGAAATATTATTCCTTGACCTTAATGGAAATGGCATGTATGCTGTTATTGAGAAAAAAGAAGAACCGGCTTTTATGTGCTTTAAGCATATGGGAGAAATAAAAAATAATGAAAAACAGGAAA
>JBLMVP010000059.1:0-8736 GCA_050256755.1 Sphingobacteriales bacterium
AGCTTAATGAAAAATGGCGACTGTCAGGAACATTTGTTTACGGAACAGGTAACGCTACCACATTACCTGAACGTTTTTATTTTATTGATGGCGTATTAACACAGGAAGTAGGTAAAATCAATTCTTACAGGTTGCCTGCTTATCATCGTTTAGATTTTGCAGCAATACTTACACCAAAACAAAAGAAGATTAGAAGACTTAAATCAGAATGGGTATTTAGCATATACAATGCATACAGCCGGCTCAATCCTTATTTCATTTATTTTGACCAGAGCGGCAGTGCCACAGGAGGTGATTTAAAAGTAGAGACAAGACAGGTTTCATTGTTTCCCATTATTCCTGCCATTACATGGAACTTTAAATTTTAATATGACATAACCATTCATCCAAAAAATTGTTGTAATAAAAATTCTTGCGATAAATTCCAGCCTAAACTTAAACTTGTATTACATGAGAAAATTTTTGCTAGCCGTAATGGCATTTACTGCCCTGTCCGTATCAGCCCAGCAGGAAAAGGTTGATATGGATGTCATCAACAAAATCAAGAATGAAGGAATGAATAATTCCAAAGTAATGGACATCGCTTTTCATCTGACAGATGAAAGCGGCCCGCGTTTAACCAATTCACCAGGTTGGTTTCGTGCTGCTAATTATGCTATTGCCCAATTAAAAAAATGGGGAGTAAATAATACAGCATTGGAAGCATGGGGAGATTTTGGAAAAGGATGGGAATTGAAAAAAAGCTATTTAGCTATGACAGCGCCTTATTACAAACCTATTATTGCTTATCCAAAAACATGGACTAAAAGCTCGGCAGGTTTAATAAGCGGAGAGGTGGTGCTGGTAAATATAAAAGACTCAACAGAACTCGTTAATTACAAAGGAAAGTTCGCCGGTAAAATTATTCTTATCAATAATACCGATACGTTAAAACAAAATTTTAAAGCTGATGCCACGCGTTATACGGATGAGGAATTGGCAAAGATGGCTGCTTTTAAGCCGGACAATAATAAGAATAATAATCAACGTAGGTTTGGAAGTTTTCAAACTTTGCAACGATTAAATACTTTAATCAAGCAAATGGCAAGCACTGAAGGCGCCATTGCAATGTTAACTACAAGTATCAGGGCTCATGACGGAACAATATTTGTACAAAACCCAATGGGATTAGGAAATCCATTAGCAGAAGGGTCGCCGTCTTTACTGGAACTATCTGTTACGTATGAAGATTACATGACTATAAGCAGACTGATAAAAGATGGTGTTCCGGTTAAATTAGAAGCAGATGTACAATCACAGTTTACAGGTAATGATAATAAAGCTTACAATGTTATTGGAGAAATAAAAGGAACCGATCCAAAATTAAAAGATGAAGTAGTAATGATAGGTGCACATTTAGACAGCTGGCATAGTGCGATGGGTGCAACCGATAATGCAGCAGGCAGTGCAGTGATGCTTGAAGTAATGAGGATTCTAAAAACAGTAAATATTTCTCCCCGCCGTACTATTCGCATTGCATTATGGAGTGGGGAAGAACAGGGGTTACTTGGCTCAAGAGGTTATGCAAAAAATCATTTGGGAGACAGAACCACCATGCAGTTAAAACCGGAGCAGGCAAATATATCTGCCTATTATAATATTGATAACGGCACGGGAAAAATCAGAGGCGTGTATTTAGAAGGAAATGAAAAAGTGAAAGACCTTTTTGCCCAATGGCTGACACCTTTTAATGAAATGGGAGCCAGTACACTTACACTGGAAAATACAGGAGGCACTGATCATATTTCATTTAATGAATTGGGTGTGCCGGGTTTCCAGTTTATACAGGATGAAATTGAATACAGTACCCGAACACATCACACTAATATGGACAGCTATGATCATTTAATTGCTGATGATTTAAAACAAATAGCTACTGTGGTTGCTGCATTTGTATATAACACCTCACAAAGAGATGAAAAATTGCCAAGAAAGGATTTACCTAAGCCAGCAGCAGCTAACTAGATTATTTTTCAATCACCGGGCTTTTATAGCCCGGTGATTGAAAATATCGTAATAGTAAATATGCAGGAGGATCATTATTGACAGTTTAATTCTGTCTATGGAAAATAATACTTCCGTTTCTTTTTTCGTCAGAGGAAATAGTGACAGTATAACGTTTGTCATCTACCCATACAACCATTAGTGCAGTATTGGGAGGAACAGTACCAAGGTTTTCAGCATACATTACCAATTCATTATCCACACCTGCTTTTACTTTAAGGTTAAGGATAATTGGTTTAGCGCTTAATCCTTTTTTATAAGCAACCACATCGCCGTTAAATGTTACCGTTACCGTATCTCCGTCTATTTCTCCGTTATCATATAACTGAACTGCAATATCTTCTTCCTCCACCTCAATCGTTTCTAATACTTTATTTGTTCTCGTTTCAAAACGGGGTAGTGGTTTTGTTTTTATCTTTTCAAATTTATTTTCAGTACGTTTTTTAACAATTGCTGTGGTATCTTTTTTCAAACTAAGCTCAGGTTTATTTTTAGTAACCTCTTTTGTAATGGGTGTGTTGGTTTTGGGTTTCGTTACTGCTACAGGTGGTTTTGAAACTTTGGGTTTACTAACCACAGCAGGATTTGTTTTTGCTGCTGTTTTAGGCTTCTCCTCTGATTTTTTTGGCGTTTCTGTTTTTACGGTTTCAGTATCCTTATTTTTGGTTACAGCAATTATATCTTTTAATCTTCTTCTTTCAAGTGTAGTAGTACCATACCCACAAACGGATATGCTAAGATTGGCTGGTTCCCACGGGCCGCTAAGTTTTTCTACTTCGCTGCTCCTGGTATAGGTTAGCTTGTGTGTTTGAAAACAATCAAACCGATAGGGTGGAGGAACATTGGATTTTATTTTTCCAACTTCGGTTACTTCAATATATTTTTCTTTGGTATTTATTATTCCTTTTATCTCGCAGATATCGTAATATTTTTTACCTCCAAAAACGGGATAAGTATAGGAGTAACCGGCAACCTCGCTGCCATTCACATTTATTTCCAGTACATATTCAATACGGGCACCTTCACCACGGGCATTAAATGAACCCTTCCATTGCCCATTAAAATCCTGGGCTGAGAGGGCACCATTTAAAGTAAGGGCAAGTAAAAAGATAAATAGTCGCATATTTTTATCATTCCTTTGGGCACAGCAAATTTACAACAGTGCAAATTATCCAATCAAACCGCTTATGGAAGCAAATAGTTCGTTAAATTTGCATCTCATTTTACGAATGGCAATTATGATAAATATTACGTTTCCGGATGGTGCTGTGCGGCAATATGAAAAAGGAGTTTCTTCCATGGATATTGCCAGGTCAATTAGTGAGGGACTGGCGAGAAAAGTGCTGGCTGCTTCTGTTAATGGACAGGTTTGGGATTTAAGCCGGCCAATCAATGAAGATGCAAATTTTAAATTACTTACATGGGACGATACAGACGGCAAATCGACGTTCTGGCATTCCTCTGCTCACTTAATGGCTGAAGCTGTAGAAAATAAATTTCCAGGTGCAAAGTTCTGGGTTGGTCCAGCTATTGATAAAGGATTTTATTATGATATTGATTTAGGTGACAATAAATTAAATGAAGAAGATTTGGCAGAATTGGAAAAGAAGATGAATGAACTGGCCAAACAAAACAATCCTTATGTGCGTAAGGGTATGCCCAAAGGTGAAGCTGTTGCTTATTTCACTGAAAAAGGAGATGAGTATAAGCTGGATTTGTTGCAAAATCTTACTGATGGTGAAATAACTTTTTACACACAAGGTCAGTTCACTGATTTATGTCGTGGGCCACATATCCCTAACACCGGTTTAATTAAAGCCATCAAACTTACTTCTATTGCAGGAGCCTACTGGAAGGGTGATGAAAAAAATAGACAACTAACCAGGATCTACGGAGTTACTTTCCCCAATCAAAAGGAATTAGATGAATACCTGCAGATGCTTGAAGAAGCAAAGAAAAGGGATCACCGTAAATTGGGTAAAGAGTTAGGCATTTTCACAATGGATGATGATGTTGGTCCCGGGTTGCCTTTATGGTTGCCAAATGGAACTATTGTTATTGAGGAATTAGAAAAGCTGGCTAAAGAGACAGAATTGACTGCGGGGTATAAAAGAGTAGTTACTCCGCATATTGCTAAAGAAAGCATGTACCTCACCAGCGGTCACTTACCATATTATGCTGATAGTATGTTTCCTCCAATGGAGCTGGATGGAACAAAATATTATCTGAAGGCAATGAACTGTCCGCACCATCATAAAATATTTGATGCAGAGCCCAAGAGTTACCGTGATATGCCATACCGCATTGCTGAGTATGGAACCTGTTACCGTTACGAACAGAGTGGTGAATTATTTGGATTGATGCGGGTACGCTGCCTGCATATGAATGATGCGCATATCTATTGCAGCCGCGAACAGTTTGCTGATGAGTTTAGGGCGGTGAATGATATGTACCTGAAATATTTTAAGATTTTCGGTATTGACAAATATGTGATGCGTCTGAGTTTGCACGAACCAACTAAACTTGGACAGAAATATGTGGATGAACCGCAACTTTGGGTAGAAACAGAGGCAATGGTAAGAAAGGTACTGCTTGAATCAAATATTCCTTTTGTTGAAGTGCAGGATGAAGCTGCTTTCTATGGACCCAAAATAGATGTGCAGATTTGGAGTGCCATTGGACGTGAGTTTACCCTTGCGACTAACCAGGTTGATTTCAACAGTGGAAACAAATTCAGGCTGAGTTATACCAACCAGAACAATCAGCCGGAGGTACCATTAATCATCCATCGTGCACCATTAGGAACTCACGAACGTTTTATAGGCTTTTTGGTGGAACATTATGCTGGCAAGTTTCCATTATGGTTAGCGCCATTACAGGTTAAAATATTGCCCATCAGTGACAAGTTTATGTCTTATGCAAATTCAATTTTGCAATCCCTGAAAAATGCAGATATTCGTGCTGAAGTTGACGACCGGAACGAGAAAATTGGCAAGAAAATCCGTGACACTGAATTAGCCCGTGTTCCTTATATGCTGGTGGTGGGAGAGAAGGAAATGAATGAAGGAAAAGCATCTGTCCGCAGACAGGGCAAAGGAGATTTGGGAGTAAAAAGTGTAGACGAATTTATTGCTGAAGCAAAAGCAGAGATCCTGAACCGCGAATCTTAAATGTGAGTAATTTACCCTTTTCCCTAAAAGGGTATTAATAAAAAAAGAAAATTAAAAACTCCTTTTAGGGATGGAGTTTAATTTAAAAATTGTAAATGGCATTTCCCCCAAGACCGAGACAACCGTTTAACCCACGGTTTAGAAAAGAACAACAACAAGAACACCGCACCAACCACATGATACGTGTACCCCAGGTGCGATTAGTAGGAGACAATGTAGAAGTTGGAATTTACCCCATCCAGGACGCTTTAAAAATGGCACAGGAACAAGGCTTAGACCTTGTTGAAATTTCGCCAACAGTAGATCCGCCGGTTTGTAAAATTATTGACTATAATAAGTTTTTATACGATAAGAAGAAGAAGGAAAAGGAGATGAAGGCGAAGAGTAAAATCTCCGAATTGAAAGAGATTCGTTTTACTCCTAATACAGATGATCACGATTTTGATTTTAAATCACGTCATGCAGAGGAGTTTTTAAAAGATGGTAATAAAGTAAAAGCCTATGTTCAGTTTAAAGGCCGTGCTATCCAGTTTAAAGAAAGAGGAGAATTGTTATTGCTGAAATTTGCTGAAAGATTAGCAGAAGTTGGACAACCTGAGATGCTTCCCAAACTGGAAGGTAAGCGTATGTTTATTATGCTGGCTCCCAAGAGCCAGAAGGCAAAAAAGAAAGAAGCATAATATCATTTCGATTAATAAGATTAAAAGAAAAGTCGCTAATTAAATAGCGACTTTTCTTTTAAAAATTTAAATTTTATTCTTCATTTGTAAAGACCCAGAGTGGTTTAGTATGGTAATCAGCAGCAGTACCTCCATTGGCAATAACCGTTTCAAGGTTCCAGTCATATTCAGAAAACTGGGTAGCAGCACATCTTTGTACTGTTTTACCGGCATTTTGTGTTAACAAAGATGGTAAAGTAAACCCGGTATAAATTGTATTACTGTAATTATATCTTCTTAAATCACTCCATGCTTCCGGAATGGCGTATAAAGCAATATACTTCTGCATCATAATATGCTTTAGTTCAAGAGTGGCATCTGACTGAGGAAGAGCAGCACTTGTTAAGTAGGTTGTGATATCAGCTGCTGGAACACCGGCATATTGCATATGTGCTGTTATTCCTTTTTCAAAGGCATCAAATGCCATTGTTTTATCTCCTTTTTTAAAGGCCGCTTCTGCTTTTATAAATTGCATTTCAGCATAACTCATCAATGGGTAAGCAGCATTATCTTTAAAGAAGTATTTGCCATAAAGGGTAGGAGCGCCTTCAACATTTCCCAAAGTAGGGGTGATTCCTTTATCGGAATTGAACATGGCACTTAATCTTGGGTCGATGATACCATTAAATACTGTTCCGTTTAATAAACTCATCGTAAATTTTGTAGGTCTTGATGAACCAAGATTGGCACGGGTGGGTCCCCAAAAAGCATCAGTATTTCCATCTGTTGCATTGAAGGTTACAAATGGAATATCAGCATTGCTGCTGAAAGATTTGTCAACATACTCAATTACCTTATCAGGATTAAAAGATGGTTTGTTTGATTTATGAATTTCCAATCTTGCTTTTACAGCATAAACAAATTTTTTCCATTTGCTCAGGTCGCCGCCATACATCCTGTCTGCTGTGGCAATATCCGGATCGTCAGCTCCTGTTTTTTTATCAAGGTTAGTTAATGCCTGGTCTGCTAAATCCTGTATGCCCTGGTAAATTACCCGCTGATGATCATAGGGATATTTAGTTAAAGTATTATCCCATGCAGTAGTAAAACCCATTTCGCCAAAAGCATCGGTGGTAACTTCCCAACTCCAGGCATGTATAGCATCTCCAATTCCCAGGTAGCCGTTTAATTTATTTCTTTCAGCCTGTATTATCATCTGGTTGGTATTGGAACCAATAGTCCAGTAATGATTTCTCCAGCGCTGTGCAACAGCTGTGGTATTTCCTGCAGTTATTCTACTACCATGACGATCATAATTATTATTGATTGCAGTAGAAGCCCAATGCTGGCAATACTGACCAACAAAACGTTGATCAAATGTTTCTCCTTCCATCATTGCATAAAGGATTTGTGGAAGATATTTACCCGGAAGTGCTGTTTGGGGCTGATAAGGATCAACATCAAGTTCTGCCAGGTATTTACGACAGGAACTGAAACTTACAGCAACTGTCAGAAAAAGGTATACTAAAAATTTGCGTTTCATATTTCAATAATTTAAAGATTAAAACTTAGCACTGATACCAAACTGGTAAGTTACCGGTGTAGGTAAAGAAAAATAATCAAAACCCACAGCGCCACTACCTCTGTTAGATCCATTTAATCCATTCACATCAGGATCTGGTCCTGAGTAATTAGTTAACAGGATGAGGTTATTGGCGGTAACATTAAGATCAAGCGCCTTAATAAATGATCTTTTTGATTTAAGAGGTACGGAATAGGATAAGGTGATATCCCTCAACCTTAAAGAATAAATATTTTTTTCAATAAATAATTCTTCTTTAAATCCTCTTGCTGTATTGTTATACCACGTTTCATCAATTGGTATTTCCTTAGTATTTACCAACCCGGTACTTTGTACAATACCCGGTAGTACTGTTGTTGTACCTCTGTCTAATGTTTTTTTACTTATGCCAAGTAATGTTAAATATCTGTCAGTTGCATTGTATACATCGCCGCCAACCTTCCAGTTCCAGAGCATAGAAAGGCTGAAGTTTTTATACCGGAAGCGGTTTGTGATTCCTAAATTAAATGATGGTTCACGGTTACCAATTACATTAAATGAATCAGTGCTGTTGGCAACAGGGTATCCATCTGTGCGTATAAATAATTCACCGTTTGCATTTCGTGCAAAATTGTTACCTCTAAAGGTATAATAGGATTGCCCTTTTATATATCCGGCTCTTACATTACCATACAACCATGTATCGCTTAAATAATATTCAGAAAAATTACCCGGTAGTGCAATTACTTTATTGCGGTTTAATGCAAAATTGGTAGTTATATCCCAGCTAAAGTTTTTGTTTTTAATTGGGGAACCATTTAACAGGATTTCAAGACCACTGTTTCTTGTGGTACCGCCGTTTACTAATTGTAAAATATAGCCGGAGATATAACTTAAACGTGGTGTTGAAATTTGACCTTCATTACGCATATTATAATAAGTTACATCCAATCCAATCCGGCTGTTATAAAATTTAAATTCACCACCAATTTCAAATGCCTTGGTTCTTTCAGGTTTTAAATTGGGGTTTGAACCAAATACTGAAACCTGGTATCCACCCCCGCTGCGTGTAAATGGATCCAATGCAGGGAATATGCGGTGAGGACTACCATCCTTACCAACTTCAGCATACGATATCCTGAACTTGGCAAAATTCATTGCAGTAGTTGCTGCAATACTTTTTTCTGCTTCTGTCAAAATATAAGCTACACTTACTGATGGGTAAAAGAAAGAATTGCTTTCAACCGGTAACGTGGAAGTATAATCGTTTCTTCCAGTTACACTCAGGTAGAGATAATTGTTG
>JBLMVP010000060.1:0-2516 GCA_050256755.1 Sphingobacteriales bacterium
CCTATTGTCGTGCGTAAATTACCATCTGGGGGGATACCACTACCATCCCCATGATCACGTCCGTTATATCCATTATTTAGATAGCAAAAAGGCATATCAAAAGTATAATGTACAGGGGCTGTTTGAAAAATACAACTCAGAGATTGCTCATCAAAAGCTAAAATAGAAGATTTTTGCCGATAAAAATAATAACGCAACCTCGGGTCTAATGCACCCGCCACTGTGCTCGTTCTTCCGCGATCCCCAGGAGTTTCTGTTTTCTCAGCAAGCAATGTCCACATAAAATAATTACCCATATAATCGCTTGCTTCACCTGTGGATGAACCATTTCCATTATAATTGTTATTATACCTTGGATGACGACTGTTTGGATTTGCTAGCTTTGAAGAATATTTAAATTCAAAATCTCCCGCTGCACTGGAATTGCTATTTATTAAATCTCCTCCAGCTATCAACTCATCAATTTTTGTTTTGGAATCAGCAGGATTTATTAACCTCGTTTGCAAATAAGCCCTTAGTTTTAAAGTTTTGGCTAATGTAATCCACTTGTTTTTTCCTGTGGTATTGGCCGCACCATAAAATAAATCATCTGAACCGGGGTAAGTTGAGGGCGTTTTTCCCAAGTCAACAATAGCGGCATCCAATAAACCAATAGCCGCCGCATATACGTCACTGCCCTTATCGGCTTTTGGATTAGTATTATCCGCTCCTAAGTTGGCCTCTGATAAGGGAACATCGCCAAAAATATCTACCAATGTCATTAAAGTATATGCTTTAAGAATTTTTGCAATACCCATATCTGTAAATTTCGATTCCTTTTCCGCAATGGGTAGCAAAGTATTTATACTTTTAAAAATAGATGTATAAGCGGTAGTCCACAATCCGTCATAAGTTTGTGCAGAATACGCATTGGTATATTTGGGGCCATACATCACAATCATCCGGGTAGTTTGCATACCCAAATCAGACACTCCATTAAAAAATCCGGTAAAAGCTAGTTCAGCATTAGTTAACAGAAGCCTGGCACTTGCAGCGCTTGGCGGTACTGAATTAGGATTATCCAATGAACTATCAAACTTGTCTGTAATCTTGTTACAGGAAGCAAGAACAGCCGTTGATAAAACAGTAAATATTATTTTTTTCAGTTTCATAATTTTAATTTTTTCTTTGGTTTAGAATGTTACTCTAACACTTACACCAATACGGCGGGAAGTAGGCCCGGATAAATATTCCAATCCACGTACATTACTTACACCGATACTTGATGTTTCCGGATCAAAGTTTACATATTTGGGGAAATTAGGGGCTTTATACCAGAGGTTCTGTCCAGATAGGGTAAACTGAACAGAGCCAAATGGGGTTTTACCCAGAATATTTTCCGGCAAAGAGTAAGACAGTGAGGCTTCACGCAATCTTATAACAGTAGCATCATAAACAATCAGATCATCCATACCAAAGAACCCACTCAGGTTATCAAAGTAGGCTTCACTGCTACTGATTTGAACATCATTAGGCTTACCTGTATTTTCATTTATACCAGGGAGTATCCATGGTAATGAACGATCAAAATCAGTATCCTTAGTTAGCCCACGACCAACTAATGTTCCCGGAGTATATGCCAGCATTTGACCACCTTTCGTGAAATCCCATTGCATACGGAAACTAAAACCTTTATATCCTAATGTACTTATCCCCGTTACTTTGTATAGAGGTGTGGGATCACCTGTAATCCCATTTTCATTTGAAGAAATATAATATCCATCATCGCCTGTTAAACGCTGACCAGTTTTAAGATCTTTCTTAGTATATGAACCTTGAAGGATACCCAATGGCTGGCCATTTATTGCAAATAATCCCTGGTTAGAAAAACCATCAATTACAATTTGTTTTATATAATCAGGTAACCCATAAACCAGACTGCGGTTTAACGTATAATTCGCATCTATCTGCCATCTCCAGTCTTTGTTACGGATAACAGTATATCCTATACCTAATTCAATTCCTTTATTACGAACATTACCGGCATTAATATCCTGAGCAGTATAACCTGTAGCAGGATCCAAATCTCGTCTTAAAATCTGGTCTTTGGAAACTCTTTTGTAAAGTGTAAGGTCAACATTTAAGTGATTATCAATAAACTTACCTTCCAGTCCCACTTCTACTTCATTTAATAATTCCGGCTTTAAGTTTGGATTAGGTAAACGGTTACCAATTGATACAGCATTTATAGCATTTCCTGAACGGTCAACAAATGAATTGGGTGCCAATCCAAGAGTTGCCCTCGTTCTGTAAGGCGAACCGAAGTTTGCGCTGGTGGCATAGCCTGCACGTATTTTCAGATAATTAACTATTTTGCTTTTTGATAAGGCAGCAATAGCTGAAGTGGGGATGAAAGAAATACTACCGCTTGGATAAAACTTTTTTCGATTGTCTTTCTCCAGATTGGAAGTCCAGCTGTTACGGCCACCTACAGTTAAAAAAACATAATCTTTATATGACAGTGACCCCTGGGCGTA
>JBLMVP010000061.1:0-6233 GCA_050256755.1 Sphingobacteriales bacterium
TTATTCGTAAGGGATTGCGTGGTGAAGTCGGTATTGTAGTCGAAGCAGGTGATGTATGGGAAGTTCATCATTTCGCCTGTTTGATTGCTTTTGGCGCAACAGCAATTAATCCATACCTCGCATTGGCATCTATCCGTAATTTAAAAATTAGCGGAAAGATTGAAACAGATTTGGATTGGGAAATGTTGCGTAAAAATTATATCAAAGCTGTATGTGATGGTTTGCTGAAAGTTTTTTCAAAAATGGGTATTTCTACTTTGCAATCATACCAGGGGGCACAAATTTTGGAAATATTAGGTTTGAACCAGGATGTGGTAGATAAATATTTTACAGGTGCCACCAGCCGTATACAGGGAATTGGTTTGGATGAAATTGCGAAAGAAGCTTTAGCAAAACATTATTTCGCTTTCAGCAGAAAAGATATACCTGTTGATCGTTTGCCTGCCGGTGGTGTTTATCAATGGAAACGTAAAGGTGAATTCCATTTATTCAATCCTACTACAATCCATTTGTTGCAGTATTCAACCAAAATGAATGATTATGCAACCTTCAAAAAATATTCAAAGCATGTAAATGATCAGAGTGAGAAAGCTGCTACACTGAGAAGTCTATTTGAATTTAAACGTAACCGTCCTTCTATTAATATTAATGAAGTAGAGCCTGCAGAAAATATTTACAAACGTTTTGCAACAGGAGCGATGAGTTTTGGTTCTATTTCATGGGAAGCACATACAACATTGGCTATTGCCATGAACCGCATAGGAGGAAAAAGTAATACGGGTGAAGGTGGTGAAGATGAAAGAAGATATACTCCATTGGCAAATGGAGACAGTATGCGTAGTGCTATTAAGCAGGTAGCAAGTGCAAGATTTGGTGTAACCAGTTTATATCTTACAGAAGCAGATGAATTGCAAATTAAAATGGCACAAGGTGCTAAGCCCGGTGAAGGTGGACAATTACCGGGATATAAAGTAGATGAATGGATTGGTAAAACACGTCACTCCACTCCGGGTGTTGGATTAATTTCTCCGCCACCGCATCATGATATTTATTCTATTGAAGATTTAGCGCAATTAATTTTTGATTTAAAGAATGCTAACCGTGCAGCACGTATTAATGTGAAGCTGGTAAGTAAAGCGGGTGTGGGAACCATTGCGGCTGGTGTAACCAAAGCAAAAGCTGATGTTGTATTAATCAGCGGGCATGATGGTGGTACAGGTGCTTCACCTATATCATCCATCAAACATGCAGGATTGCCATGGGAACTAGGCCTGGCTGAAACACATCAAACATTAGTAAAAAATAAATTACGTAGCCGTGTGGTTGTGCAGGCCGATGGGCAAATGAAAACTGGTCGTGATATTGCAATTGCTGCATTATTGGGCGCGGAAGAATGGGGTGTAGCGACTGCTGCATTAGTGGTCGAAGGTTGTATCATGATGCGTAAGTGTCATTTAAATACATGTCCGGTGGGTGTAGCAACACAAAATCCTGAATTGCGTAAACGTTTTGCAGGTAATGCTGATCATGTGGTGAACTTTTTTAAATTCCTGGTACAGGAATTAAGAGAGATCATGGCTGAACTTGGTTTCAAAACTGTTGATGAAATGGTTGGCCAGGTAGATTGTTTACAGATGCGTGAAAATATTCATCACTGGAAATTCAGCAAGTTGGATTTATCACCCATATTGTATAAAGAACCGGCTTCAATTTATACTTCTTTGCATTGTATAGAAGAACAGGATCATGGTTTGGCCGATGTGCTGGATTGGAAGTTATTAGAAGCTGCAAAACCTGCATTGGAAAAGAAGGAAAAAGTTATTGCATCGTTTGAAATTAAGAATACAGACAGAACTGCTGGTACAATACTTTCCAATGAGATTACCAAAAAATATCGTGGAGAAGGGTTGCCGGAAGATACTATTCATTTTAAATTCAAAGGGACGGCAGGACAAAGCTTTGCCGCATTTAATACGAAAGGTATTACTCATGAACTGGAAGGTGATGCCAATGATTATTTTGGTAAAGGATTGAGTGGCGCAAGGTTGATTATTTATCCTGATAGGAATTCAACATACACACCTGAAGAAAATATCATTATTGGGAATGTTGCTTTCTATGGCGCAACAAGTGGTGAAGCATTTATCCGTGGTAAAGCAGGTGAACGATTTGCTGTTCGTAATTCTGGTGCTAATGTAGTAGTGGAAAGTGTGGGTGACCATGGGTGTGAATATATGACTGGTGGCATTGCTGTTATTCTTGGGGAAACAGGAAGAAATTTTGCAGCTGGTATGAGCGGTGGCATTGCTTATGTATATGATGTAAAGGGAAGTTTTGCTTCCCATTGTAATTCTGAGATGGTTGATTTGGATACTGTGAGTAACGAAGATGTTGCAGAATTAAAAGGATTGATTCAAAAACACTTTGACTATACAAATAGTACGATAGCTAAATTCGTTTTAAATGATTTCGAAAACCAGCTAAAGAATTTTATAAAAGTATTCCCGAAAGATTATAAGAGGGTGTTGAAAGAAAGAAAACAAAAAGTTGCCGTAGAGAAATAAGAGTAAAACAACAACTAATTTTAAAAGGATTTAAATGGGTAAGCCAACCGGTTTTTTAGAATTTACAAGAGAGTTGCCTGCAAAAAGAGCGGTGCAGGAAAGAATAACTGATTACAACGAATTTGCTGATAAATTTCCAGAAGAGATATTAAATCAACAATCAGCACGTTGTATGAACTGTGGTATTCCATTTTGTCACAGTGGCTGTCCTTTAGGTAATGTCATTCCGGAATTTAATGATGCGGTATATCGTAAAAATTGGAAAGAAGCATATGATATTCTTTCATCCACTAATAATTTTCCTGAATTTACTGGTCGTATTTGTCCTGCTCCTTGTGAGAGTGCTTGTGTATTAGGGATTAATCAACCACCGGTTGCTATTGAAGAAATTGAAAAACACATTATAGAAATAGCTTTTGAAAAAGGTTTTGTAAAGCCACGCAAACCAAATGTTAGAACGGGAAAGAAAGTAGCAGTTGTAGGTTCTGGTCCTGCGGGATTAGCAGCAGCAGCACAATTAAATTATGCAGGGCATTCAGTTACTGTATTTGAAAGAGATGATGCAGCAGGTGGATTACTTCGTTATGGCATTCCTGATTTTAAATTAGAAAAATGGGTAATTGATAGAAGAATAGCAGTAATGGAAGAAGAAGGTATAGTATTTAAGTGTCATGCTAACGTGGGAGTTAATGTAAGTGTAAATGATTTGCTGAGAGAATATCATGCAATTGTATTGGCTGGTGGTTCAACCATTCCCCGTGATTTGCCAATACCGGGAAGAGAATTGAATGGTGTTTATTATGCTATGCAATTTTTAAAGCAGCAGAATAAACGTAATGCAGGTAAGGACCCATTAACTAATGGAACTATTGAAAGCAATATTTTTTCACATAATATTTTAGCCACAGGAAAAAATGTTGTGGTAATTGGTGGTGGTGATACAGGAAGTGATTGTGTAGGTACATCCAATCGCCAGGATGCTTTATCTGTAACTCAATTTGAATTACTGCCAAAACCACCGGAATCCAGAACAGCATTTATGCCCTGGCCAACTTATCCTATGACACTAAAAACATCTTCCTCACATGAGGAAGGGGCAGATAGAAAATGGGCTGTTGCAACTAAAGAATTTATTGGGGATGAAAATGGAAATTTAAAAGCGTTAAAAATAGTTGACCTGGAATGGAAGTTTACTGAAGATGGAAAGCCTGCACAGTTTGTAGAGAGAGAAGGCAGTGAAAGAGAAATCCCTTGTGAACTCGCATTGCTTGCAATGGGTTTTGTTCATCCACAGCACACCGGATTAATTGATGAATTAGGTGTGGAAAGAGATGAGCGGGGTAATGTAAAAGCTACTGAAAAAGCATATGTGACCAATATCAAAAAAATTTTTGCAGCAGGTGATACAAGGAGGGGACAGAGCCTGGTAGTTTGGGCTATCAGTGAAGGAAGGGAATGTGCCCGAAAAGTAGATGAATTTTTAGTTGGCGTATCACTTTTAGAAAGTAAAGACTATAATTTAATTCTCTCTCTTTAATTATTTTAAAACATTTTTGCAAAGGCTAGTTCAATTAGAACTGGCTTTTTTTCATTATTGACTAAAAATCAATAGTATAAAGTATTTTGTTGGATTCTAAAGCTAACAATCATTAATATTATAAAATATAAAATATAAATAATAATGATAGTATTTATTCAATAAATTACTATTTTCGATATAAATACATAAATAATTATTTTAACTAATATTTACTAATCAAATTCAAAATTATGAGAAAAATGACGTTTAAACAGGTTGCCCCTTTTGTAATCCTGGCGGCTGTAGCAATTGCTGCCATTTTTATTAAACCAGTGGCCGACTTTGCTGACACGTCAAAATACAATGGAGCAGATGTTGCATGGATTATAGTGGCCACTGCTTTAGTGTTTTTGATGACACCTGGTCTGGCTTTTTTCTATGGTGGAATGGTACATCGCAAGAATGTAATTTCTACCATGATTAAAAGTGTAGTGGCTGCCGGTATTGTTAGTATTCTTTGGGTAGTGGTTGGTTACAGCCTTGCCTTTGGTGAGTCAATTAAAATTGGTGGCTATGGAGTTATTGGTAATCCAATGACTCATTTATTCTTTAAAGGAGTTAACTCTGGTGAACCATGGAGTCTTGCCCCAACTATTCCTAAAACATTGTTCTCATTATTCCAGTTAATGTTCGCCATCATCACTCCGGGGCTGGTAGTAGGTGCTGTTGCTGAAAGGATCCGTTTTACATCCTATATTCTGTTTACAGCTTTATTTAGCTTACTGGTGTATGCGCCATTAGCACATTGGAGCTGGCATCCTGACGGTTTCTTATTTAAAATGGGTGCTTTGGACTTTGCAGGTGGTACTGTTGTACATATCTCTGCAGGCTGTGCAGCTTTAGCTGGTGCGTTGGTTTTAAAACGCAGAAAAGTGCATATTGAAAACAGGGAAATTCCACCAGCAAACGTTCCATATGTTTTAATTGGTACAGGGTTACTTTGGTTTGGCTGGTTTGGTTTTAATGCAGGTTCTGCACTGGGAGCAAATGCATTAGCTGTATCTGCTTTTGCAACAACAAATACAGCAGCAGCAGCAGCAGGTTGTTCATGGATGTTCTTTGATGTATTACGCGGTAAAAAGCCTTCTGTACTTGGTTTCTGTATAGGTGCCGTGGTTGGTCTAGTTGCCATTACACCTGCCGCCGGTTTTGTAGCCATACCTCAAAGTATTTTCATTGGCGTATTAGCAGCTATTATTTCTAATGTTGCTGTTTATTATAAGCAAAAATCTACTTTAGATGATACATTAGATGTATTCCCATGTCATGGTCTTGGTGGTATGGTGGGTATGTTAATGACAGGTATATTCGCTACTAAAGCAGTAAATGCAGCAGGTAACGACGGTTTATTCCTGGGTAATTCAACTTTCTTCTTTGTTCAGCTTAAAGCAATGGCTATTGCAGTTGCTTACAGCTTTACGGTTTCCTTCGCCATATTTAAATTTATCAACTTGATTCTTCCAATACGTGTAAGTGAGGAAGATGAGGAGATGGGTCTTGATGCATCTCAACATGATGAAAAATATCTGCAGGGTACTTTACTGGTTTCACAAAATGGCCAGATAAAAGAAACCCCGGTAGAGTTTCATTAATAATAAAAGAAAAAGGTACAGCCAATATGTAAGCTTCTGCGAAAAGTTTACAGGCTGTACCCTTTAATAACACTTAAAATCTATTACAATGTTAAAGAAATTTTTGGCAACTTTTGTTGCCGTATCAGGGTATTTTATTACTTACGCACAAACTAATTCAGCAGAACCGTTAAAGCCAGAAACACCGGTTGAAGCTGTTCCCGAAAAAAAACCAACCTTAGTAATTTCAGGATACGGTGATGTTTACTGGAAATATGATTTCAATAAAACAGCTGCCAACAATAAAACCAGTTTTACCAATTCACAGAATTCATTTGAATTAGGGATGGCTTCAATTAAACTTGAACATTCAACCGGCAAAGTTGGGATAGTAGCTGATCTTGGTTTCGGAAAAAGAGCAGATGAATTTTCTTATAATGAAGTTGCTGAAGCTTCTGGTGGCAGTGCTAATAGTAAATTCCTTATTAAGCAATTATATCTTTCATATTCCGTAAGCGA
>JBLMVP010000062.1:0-8686 GCA_050256755.1 Sphingobacteriales bacterium
TTTACCGGTCTTTCCGTTGGCTCTTAACCTTTCGTAAAGTGCTTTACAGGCTGTATTGGTTTTTATGGCATTCATAGCACACCTGTAGAGTACATCCCCCTATTCTGGCGCAACAATGAGAAGTTGGTAAAGTGAGCAGGCTTCTTGTGTCATCCTTCCCCTCTACTAACGCCACAGACTAATTATTTATACTTAGATGATTAAGGAATTGCTTAGGTGGATTGCCCTAACGACAATACAAAAATGACTAACACTATTCTATTTATTTTCAGGGATATTATTTTATAAAGGATAGGGTCTTATATATATTACCTGAAGCTCATCACCTGCGCTTTCCTGTTTATCCAGTTCATCAAGTTTCTGTAAATACTTTTCTGCTTTATCTGTTATAAACTGCCGGTGTTTGTCTATCTTTTTTTGATTGTAATTATTTTTTTTACTGTTCACTGCTTTAAACTTGCTGCCATCAATACCAATGGTGGATTTACCCAGCAGACCCGCTTTTCCATCTCCGAAGGGTGTCCTCCCAGGTTTGAGCATAGCCAGGCACCCTGCGGCATGAAAGTATTGTAGTTGAAATATTTTACCACTGTTCCCTAGTGCCGCAGGGTCGGCTAAGCCAGACCCTGCGGGGAAAGAAAAAGTAATCGGCTCATAATGGGCTCAATGGGCTCATGAACGGCTCATAATAGACTCAAGCCGACACACCAAGCCAGGCACATTTGCAAGGCCACAAAGCCGACACACAAAAGCCAACCTTGCAAAAGAGCTAAAATGCCAACGCACAAATCCCCGCCCTATTTCAAAAATGTTACAAATATTTAACAGTGCGCTGTCTTGTAAATTATTATTCCAGATTATTTTTGCGACGCAATGAAAAAAGTAGCCTTTTTACTGTTTATAATTTTTGCTACGGTGCAACTGGTACCGGCAGTAATGACTTTTTTTCCAAATGGAACCTCTCTTTTTATTGCGGATGAAGAAAAAGGCGAAGAGAAAGGAAGCAGCACTGACATTAAGAAAGAGAAAAAGGATTACGCTGATTTTATGCCTCAATCAGCTACATTCACAATTAAAATTAATACGGCTTTCCACCTGACTGAAAAGATTCATCCTTCTCCTTTCCCGGAGAAACTGACTCCACCTCCTAATTTTTGCTAATTGGATTTCCTGATTGTTTTCCTCATGCCCTGCGTGAGTGACTTCGTGTAACCAATTAACAAAAGCAAAATGTCAACAACCATAAGCCCGGTTGCAAGGATTTTCAGCCTTGTAAAACTGGAACGTAAAGAAATTACTGCTATATATTTTTTTGCTATACTCAGCGGATTGATTCAACTATCACTGCCATTGGGTGTGCAGGCCATCATTGGTTTTGTAATGGGTGGGGCTATGTCCACTTCACTTATCATTTTGATTTCGCTGGTCATTCTCGGTGTGCTTTTTACCGGGTTGATGCAGATAAGCCAAATGCGGTTGAATGAAAAAGTGCAACAGAAAATTTTTGTCCGTTATTCATTCGCTTTTGCAGAACGTCTGCCAAAACTTGATTTGAAAAAAACAGACAGCTTTTATTTGCCTGAACTCGTCAATCGCTTTTTTGACATAACTATCCTGCAAAAAGGCTTATCTAAACTGCTGTTTGAAATTCCAGCCGCCACTATACAGGTATTATTCGGGTTAATATTGCTTACATTTTATCACCCGGCGTTTATATTATTTGGCTTAATACTGGGTTTAATTCTCTGGCTGATTCTTTATTACACAGGCAGCCGGGGATTACAAACAAGTTTACTCGAAAGCAGTAGCAAATATTCCATTGCCGCCTGGCTTGAAGAAATGGCACGAACAATAAAGTCATTGAAATTTTCCAGTGGCGCTAAATACCATTTGCAAAAAACAGATAAAAAAGTGAGCCGATATTTGGATTTCAGGACATCGCATTTCAAAATTCTGCTTCAGCAATTCTATACTTTAGTTGGCTTCAAAGTTGTCATTACAGCAGCTATGATGATTGTTGGTTCTATTCTTTTGGTAAACCAGCAATTGACTATAGGGCAGTTTATTGCTGCGGAGATTGTCATCATTCTCGTCATCAGTTCAGTTGAAAAAATGATTGGCAATTTCGATAATGTATATGATGTACTGACAGCTGTTGAAAAACTCAGCAACTTTATTGACAAACCTGTTGAAGAAAACGGGACACTTCCATTTACTCCCGGTGGCAATGGTGTTGCATTGCAAATGGAAAATGTCTCATTTGGTTATACGCCTGGCAAAAAAGTGCTGAATAATATTTCACTGAAAATAAATGCCGGTGAAAAAGTGGCGGTCTCCGGATTGGATGGAAAAGGAAAATCAACATTGCTGAAACTACTCACGGGTTCTTATCCCGATTTTGATGGGGCGATTTTATTGAACAATGTACCAGTTAGTAATTATGATTTATCATCACTTCGTTTACAGACGGGCATCATGCTTAGCCAGCAGGATATTTTTGCAGGTTCATTGCTTGATAATATTACTATGGGAAACCCTGCAGTATCATTACAACGTGTAAATGAACTGGCAGAAAAAACCGGTTTACTTTCATATATCTCTACTCTTAGCCGTGGATATGACACAGAATTGGACGCAGCAGGCATCCGCTTGCCACGAAATGTGATTCATAAAATTTTACTGGTTCGTGCTTTGGCACATAAACCTTCGCTGCTGTTGCTGGAAGAACCCTGGCAGGGCCTTGAGGAAAAAAATAAAACGCAAGTACAGGAAACGCTGTTGCATGAAAGTAAAAACACAACGCTGTTGGTGGTAACGAATGATAAACAGTTTTTACAACAATGCGATAAAGTTATTTATATGAATGAAAAAGGAATTACAGTAAAAGAAAATTAAAACAATTACCATGACACTGAGTTCAAACTATACTTCGTACAACAAAATTTACCGTCACAATAAAAGCAGCCGCATCCGCTATTGGTTTTATGGTTTTATTGTTTTGCTGCTCATCATTCTTTTTTTACCATGGACCCAAAACATAAGAGCTAAAGGAACAGTGACTACATTGAGACAGGAACAAAGGCCACAACAGATGAACACCATTATACCAGGCAAAATAGTGAAATGGCATGTGAAGGAGGGTGATTTTGTAAACGCCGGGGATACAATTGTGCAGCTATCAGAAATTAAAGATGATTACTTCGACCCTTCGCTGGTGAGCAGAACAAAAGAGCAGTTAACAGCAAAAGAACTTTCTGTTGATTATTATCAGAACAAAGTGAATGTGACAGAATCGCAGATTAATGCTTTAAATGCCGGCAGGGATTTAAAACAAAAGCAATTGCAGAATAAAATGCAGCAACTGCGTTTGAAAGTACAAAGCGACAGCATGGAGCTGATTGCCGTAAATAATGATCTTAAAATTGCTGATGTGCAGTACAAACGTCAAAGGGCAATGTTTGACAGTGGACTGGTTTCACTTACTCAATTAGAGCAACGCAACCAGGTTTATCAAACTGCAATGGCAAAAAAAGCTTCAGCAGAAAATAAACTTGCTGCTGCAAGGCAGGATTTAACCATAAACCAAATTGAAATGAATAGCGTGGAGCAGGAGTATGCAGAAAAAATTTCTAAAACACAGGGCGAGCAATTTCAATCACTATCACAAATAGCAACCGGGCAAGGTGATATTGCAAAGTTGGAAAATCAATACACCAATTATAGTATAAGAAGTGGTTTGTATTATATCACAGCACCCCAAAGCGGCCAGATAACAAAAGCAAAGAAGGCTGGCATTGGGGAAATAGTGAAAGAGGGTGAAATGCTGGTTGAAATAGTGCCGGATAAAATTCAGTATGCAGTGGAGTTATTTGTGCGGCCTGTTGATTTACCGCTTGTGGAAAAAGGGCAAAAGGTTCGCTTTCTCTTTGATGGTTTTCCTGCAATTGTCTTCAGCGGATGGCCGAATGAAAGTTATGGCACATTCGGTGGAGAGATTGCAGCAGTAGAAAATTCAGTAAGTGCGAATGGAAATTTTCGTGTACTGGTGGCTGAAGACCCGAATGATAAACCCTGGCCTTATCAATTGAAAGTGGGTACCGGTGCAAACGGTATTGCATTATTAAAAAATGTACCGGTGTGGTATGAATTGTGGAGGAATGTGAATGGTTTTCCACCGGATTATTACAAACCATATATTGAACAGAAAAAATAAAAGGAACAATGAAATTTATAATAACAATTCTATTTTTCTTTATCATAAACGTTATACCGGGCCAGGATAGTCTGAAAACATTGACTGAAAAACAGGTGATGGAAATCGTAAAGCAGTTTCACCCGGTAGCAAAACAGGCAGATATTAATATTGAAAAAGCAAAAGCAGATATCACAACCGCAAGAGGAATGTTTGACCCATTGCTTTCAACCCAAATCAGCAATAAAACTTTTAATGGCACAGAATACTATAATCACTTTCAGCCGGAAATTGTAATTCCTACATGGTACGGAATAGAAATCAATGCCGGGCTTGAAAATCTCAGTGGTAGTCGTACCGACCCGCAGGAAACTTTGGGAAAAACAAGTTTTGTCGGCATTACTGTGCCGCTTGCAAAAAACCTGCTGATGGATAAACGAAGAGCTGCATTACAGCAGGCAAAATTTTTTAAGCAATTAAGCGAAGTGGAAAGAAGAACTGTGTTGAATGACCTGATACTCGATGCAATGAAATCATACTGGCATTGGGTGCAGCAATACCAGGTGATGAAAGTAATTGAAGATGCAGTGAAAGTGAATGTAAAAAGATTTGAACTGCTGAAAATTGCTTTTCGCCAGGGTGAACGCCCTGCAATTGATACTGTGGAAGCATTGGCGCAATTACAGAATTTTAAATTAATGCTGAATGAAGCTCAACTGAATTTTCAGAATGCGGGCCTGGAACTTTCTGTTTTTTTATGGAATAAAAATACTGAACCGGTTATATTGACTGCAACAGTAACACCGGATGCTGCATGGAAAAAAATCAGCGTTACCGAATCATCGTTACCTGTACTTGAAGACTTGCTGAATAATGCAAGAAACAATCATCCTGATTTACTACAGTATGATTTCAAACTAAATATTTTGAGAGTGGAGAAGAAATTAAAATTTCAGGAATTACTCCCAGCTATCAATTTTCGTTACAACCAGTTAGGCAAAGGATATGATATTATAAAAAACACAACAGCTCCTTTGTTTGAAAACAATTACCAGTACGGAATCAGTTTGGCTATTCCGCTTCGATTATCAGAAGGACGTGGAGAATACCGTAAAGCGAAATTGAAAATAAAAGAAGCAGAATTGTACCGTAGTCAAAAGACGTTGTTAGTGGAAAATAAGGTGAGAACCTATTATAACGAACTTATGGCATTGCAAAACCAGGTGGCATTGCAGCAACAGCAGTACAACAATTATCTCACGTTGCAGCGTGGAGAAGAGACAAGGCTCTTTAATGGCGAGAGTTCATTGTTCCTTGTTAATAGCCGTGAGAACAAAACTCTGGAAGCTTTGCAAAAATTAACTGAGTTGGAAACAAAATATTTTAAAACGCTTAACAGTCTTTACTGGGCAAGCGGTATATTAGTATAAAAATAAAATCAAACAATGGATTACCAGGTTATCATTTCATTACTTACGCTGATTGCACTTGAAGTAGTGTTGGGCATTGATAATGTTATTTTCATTTCCATATTAGCCGGTAAGTTGCCTGCAGCCCAACAGAAAAAAGCAAGAACATGGGGCATTTTATTAGCCATGGTAATGCGACTTGTATTGCTGGCTGTCATTTCAGTAATTATAAAACTGAATAATGAACTTTTTGTTGCTGCTGGAATAAGTATCAGCGGAAAAGATTTAATTCTGATTCTCGGTGGGTTGTTTCTCATTTATAAAAGTGCAAAAGAAATATATCATAAGATGGAGGGAGAACCGGATGATAAAGAACATAAAGTTGGAAAAGCTACATTCGGCAATATCATAGGACAGATTCTTTTACTTGATTTGGTTTTTTCAATTGATTCTATTATCACTGCCGTAGGATTGGTAAATGAAATATGGGTGATGTATACAGCCGTGATAATTACAGTCATCATTATGCTGATAGCCGCAGCGCCAATCAGCAACTTTGTAAACAAACACCCGGCATTTAAAGTTCTGGCATTAAGCTTTTTGCTATTAATAGGATTCACATTACTCATTGAAGGATTTGATATTCATGTACCGAAAGGCTATGTGTATTTCGCCATGGCCTTTGCCTTACTGGTGGACATCATACAAATGAAAGTGGCTGGCAAAAAAGCACATCCTGTAAAACTGAATGAACATTTTTCTAAAGATGCAGTGAAATAAAACTATAGGCTGTTTCTTAACCCAACGCACCAAGTCAGGCAAATTTGCAAGGCTCACGAGGCCCGGACACATAAGCCAACCTTGCAAATGTGCCTGCCTTGTGCACACGCTTCCGGGGACACAGACTTTCAATTCAAGTTACCAAGACGAAGGGCGAATATATAACAGGGAGTTTGCTGCTATGCTGGCAGACGTTTTTCAAAATCCCAACTTCGCTAAGCCCTTGCACGTTGTATGCAAAGCATAGAGATGCAAGACCCGTCATCATTTTAAGTGGATGTAAGAACAAACCCAATCCAGGTAACATTTTGGTCTCTTAAAAAGTATTTGCGGTTTGGACAACATTGGGAAATTAGCTATTTTCGTTTGCTCAGGGTAACGATATGCCGTCCTATTCATTATTTACAAAATAGCTTTCCACAAAAATTTATCCACTCAGATGAAAACTATAGACGTACTATTTTTAATAGTAATAATAACAACAGTATCCTGTTTGATCTTTATACCCAGGCGGATTAAAGGTATTTTAAAACTCCTTAGTGCTTTGACTGTATTGCTGGCAATTGTACAACTTTTGATCTATGGCTTTTACTGGCATTACCTCCCAGGTTATTTACTGATAGCAGGTATGGTAATGATGGCCATTTTTTTAAAAGATAACATCAGTAAAATAAAAAAGAGATTTCTGCAGGTTATCCTGGTGTTGATGCTTCTGGCTTCAATACTTCCCTGGACAATTTTTCTGCCTGTTCCGGAATTGACAAAACCTAATGGTGATTATAAAGTAGGCACCAGGATTTTTCGGTGGATAGATTATAGCAGAGATGAGCAGATAACTTCAGACTTAAATGACAAGAGAAATGTTGTGGTTCAGGCCTGGTATCCAACCGAAGAAAATGCGAAAGGTTCTCATTCCGATTACCTGGACGGAATGGGTAGTTTACCGGAAAAAATCGGACCATTACCTGCATGGATATTTGATCACTACAATCAAATCAATACATATGGGATAATAAATGCACCCATATCTAAAGCACAAAACCAATGGCCTGTCATAATTTTTTTGACAGGGAATGGCTCTTCCCGTGCCTTTTATACTAGCCTTGTAACCGGGCTTGCCAGCCATGGTTACGTGGTTTTAGCGATCGATCATCCCTATGAGGCTATGATTACGCAACTTGCAGATGGTAAGATTGCCACTACTATTGAAGATCACAAAAACGATGGTCCTGACCTCACTAAATTTATGAGAGGTCGCCTGGAAACGCGAATCGCAGATGTACAGTTTGTATTAAATCAATTAGGTAATTCAAAAGGATCTCCCGACGGTTTTTTATCATCCCTTGACTCAAACCGTATTTTCATTACAGGCCATTCTTTAGGTGGTGCTTCCGCCGCCGCCGCTATGGCGTTTGATTCGCGAATTAAAGCTGCTGCTAACATTGACGGCACATTATATGGCGGATTACCAAAACCCAATGGCGCACACCCTTTTTTATTGGTAGAAAGTAAAAAAGAAGCGGATGGCCGTTACCTGAGATATGAAAATGGAAATCAATTGTTGTTTAAACAATTTGGAGGGGGGTATCGGTATCAGATACCTGAAGCTGACCATTATAGTTTTACCGATGCACCGTTTCTGCTGGCGTTCCCTGCTCGTATTATTGCAAGCCGCTTTTTAGGATTTGGCCGTATCCCGGCAAAGACTCAAAATGCGACTGTAGATATTCTAAATGCTTTCTTTCATGGTGCGCTGAACGGTAACTTCACTGATTTAGATTCAGTTGCCAACCGTTACCAGGGCATTATTCGAAAGCCGATTAATTGATATTTTTTTCTGATTGTAATAGAGCATTACAAAACAGATCCATTAGGGTAAGTTAAAAATGCTGACAAACAAGTGCCATCGTTTTGACAACAGGATTTCGACTTCTATTACCCGGACTGAATTGGCATCACTACAAATAAAGTAGTGCTGCTGCCAACAAAAGTATCCTATGTAAAGCGGTATGAGAAGGTTAATATGTTTATAAACGTTACTACATACTCTTTTTTAATACGCTGCGGATTTGAATGATTGCAGTTGCTGAAGCCCGGATATATTCTATTACTGATACAATCATTAATGACCCATCGGTTTATTTTCTTTTTTATAATCAGCTCCAGTCTGAGAATGAGGCGTTGGCAAAGTGACCAGGCTTCTTGTGCCATCCTTTCCCTACTAACGCCACAGACTAATTATTTATACTGAGATGGTTAAGAAATTTACTAAGGTGGATTGTATTAACGACAATACAAAAATGAC
>JBLMVP010000063.1:0-5181 GCA_050256755.1 Sphingobacteriales bacterium
TGTTAAGAAAGGCGATCGTGTTTGTATTTATATGGGAATGGTGCCCGAACTGGCCTATGCTATTTTAGGTTGTGCAAGAATAGGGGCTATTCATAGTGTAGTGTTTGGTGGTTTCAGTGCACAAAGTATTGCAGACAGGTTATATGATGCCGAGGCTGAATACATTATTACCTGCGATGGTGCTTATCGCGGGGGAAAAGATATTCCACTAAAAAGTGTGATTGATGATGCCCTGATTGGAAACAGAACCGTAAAGAAAGTAATTGTTTACACAAGGACAAGAACTCCCGTTTCCATGATAAAAGGAAGAGATGTATGGTGGGAAGATGAGATGGAATATGCAGAAACACAAGTGGAAAAAGATGGGGTAGTTTCTTTTCCTGCTGAAGAGATGGATGCAGAAGATCCTTTGTTTATATTATATACTTCCGGAAGTACGGGTAAACCAAAAGGAGTAGTACACAGTTGCGCTGGTTATATGGTTTGGACGGGTTACACATTTGTTAATGTATTTCAATACAAACCCGGTGACATATTCTTTTGTACAGCAGATATTGGATGGATTACCGGGCATAGTTATATCGTATATGGTCCTTTAAGTTCAGGCGGCACATCAATGATGTTTGAGGGAATTCCCACCTGGCCGGATGCCGGAAGGTTTTGGGATATTGTGGATAAACATAAAGTAAATATTATTTATACTGCACCAACAGCTATCAGGAGTTTGATGGGATTTGGATTAGAGCCTTTGAAAGGGAAAGATTTATCCTCCTTAAAAATATTAGGCACCGTTGGTGAACCAATTAATGAAGAAGCCTGGCATTGGTACGATGAACATATTGGTAAGAAAAAATGCCCTATTGTAGATACCTGGTGG
This sequence comes from Sphingobacteriales bacterium, assembly GCA_050256755.1. Lineage (GTDB taxonomy): Bacteria > Bacteroidota > Bacteroidia > Chitinophagales > Chitinophagaceae > AWTP1-9. Next base: position 878 of record JBLMVP010000063.1, read on the forward strand.
CAAACAGAAACCGGCGGCATATTAATTTCCAATATGGCCGGTATAACTCCATCAAGACCATCCTGGGCTACCTTGCCAATGCCGGGTGTACAGCCGGTATTGGTTGATGATAATGGAAAAGAAGTAACAGAAAAAGATGAACATGGTTTATATAAAGGGAATCTTTGTATCACTGCTCCATGGCCTTCTATCATCAGAACAACCTATGGTGATCATGAACGTTGCCGCACCAATTATTTTATCACCTATCCAAATATGTATTTCACCGGGGATGGTGCGTTAAAAGATGATGAAGGTAATTACCGCATTACGGGAAGAGTAGATGATGTATTAAATGTAAGCGGCCATCGTATTGGTACAGCAGAAGTAGAGAATGCTATTAATATGCATGCTGGTGTTGTGGAAAGTGCGGTAGTTGGTTATCCTCATGATGTAAAAGGGCAGGGTATTTATGCTTATGTAATAACCAATGCTATGCATGGCGATGAAAGTTTAATGCGGCAGAATATTTTGCAAACAGTAACAAGAGTGATTGGGCCAATAGCTAAGCCAGATAAAATCCAGTTTGTAAGCGGATTGCCAAAAACAAGAAGCGGAAAAATTATGCGCCGCATCCTGCGTAAAATTGCAGAAGGCGAAATACAAAATTTGGGGGATACAACTACGTTACTTGATCCTGGAGTTGTTGAAGAGATCAAGAATAACAGGGTTTAATATTTAATAGTTATTTTTTTGTCTATTGGTTACTATTTACCGAATTATGAAAAAACTATTCCGCATTTTACTTAAAACCGTTTTGGTTTTATTTATTCTCCTGAATATTATAGTGGCTTTTCATGCCTATAAGTTTACTCATTTTTATAACGATGGCGAAGTAGAGGTAAAAAAGCCTGAAGAACAAACAACCTGGGATAAAACGAAATCCATTCTTTTCGGAATTGATTTTGTCAAATCAAGAAACCTGGTTGCTCCTGATAATGCATATGAAGTAGTGAAATTAAAAACAGGCGGTGACCTGCAGTTAGAAGGATGGTATTTAAAAAAAGATTCAGCAATAGGAACAGTTATTATGTTTCATGGTCATGGCAGCAGTAAATCCAAAATATTACACGAGGCTTCCTATATGGAATCACTGGGCTATAATATTATGCTTATAGATTTCCGGGGACATGGTGGCAGTGATGGAAATACCTGTACCATAGGGATGGATGAGGCAGAAGATGTAAAGCTGACTTATGATTTTATAGGTTCAAAAGGAGAAAAGAATATTATTTTATGGGGTATTTCACTTGGCGCTGCAACCATTACACATAGTATTAGTGAGTATAAGCTGCAGCCATCTAAAGTTATTTTGGAAATGCCTTTCGGTTCTTTGCTGCAGGCAGTAAAAGGCAGAATGAAAATAATGGGATTACCTCCTCAGCCAGCATCCTCTTTACTTACTTTTTGGGGAGGAGTTGAACATGGTTTCTGGGCATTTAATTTAAATCCCTGCGATTATGTAAAAACTATTTCCTGTCCCGTGTTATTGGAATGGGGAGCAAAAGACGCGAGGGTTACTAAAGAGGAAATAGATTGTATTTATCAGAACTTACATTCTGTTCAAAAGAAATTAGCCGTTTATCAAACAGCAAAACATGAATCGCTTTGCGATAAAGAGCCGGAGAAGTGGAAAGCAGAAATAAAATCTTTTTTACTCAACTAAATTTTATTTCTGAATGGTGACTTTTGTTCCTATCGGAAGTAAATTATACAATTCAAATATATCGGAGTATTTAAGGGAGATGCATCCCCAGGTCCAGTTCTGGTAACGGTCTACTGCAAATTCTTCCTCTTTTCTTGTACCGTGTATACCTATACCGCCGCCAATTTTTGCATAGGTGGGGATTTCTCCTGTTGCTTTGCGTTGGTTAAATCTTTCTATACTTTCTTCATTGGGATAATCTATCAGCATAAATTTACCCCATTCACTGTGATTCTTTTTGGCGATGATATGAAAGGTTCCTTCCGGGGTATTTCTGTCGCCTTCCATTTTTTTATCCGCCAGGGATTTATTGCCAAATACAACAGGGTAAGTTGCCAGCCATCCTTCATCATCATATACACTTAGTTCGTAATCAGATTTATCAATAATGACAGAATATTTAGAATAGGGAAATGTTTTTGTTTTTTTTACTGGCGTGGTTTTTACAGTCGGTGAATTTGAGTTGCTCTTAGTTTTTTCGCCTGAATTACCCAGTAGCAAAACAGCTACTAGCGGAATGACCAATAAAGGAAATGGAATTTTTTTCATGGCTGGTATTACTTTTCCCTTTTCTGATAGACAAACGCCGTGCTGGTTTAAAATATTTTAGTGATGTGAATAATTAAACAGCATATTTGAGAAACTGTTAACAAATAGCGACAACGGATGGAGGAAAAGTTTAATAAGTGAAATCTTGTTTTCATAGGTAGATATTTTGTTATACTAATATAATTAACCCGATGCTTTAATAAAATAGAAAACCTTCATCGTAGTTTGACGAAGATATATGGGGAACTTATCAGGTAATTTTAATGACTAACCTTAGGTTCCAGTTTTTTTGCCTGATCAATCATTTCCGCCAAGCTTTCGGTTGAAGGAACTTTGCCGCTCAATCCAAATTTTTCATTTGTTTCTACCAGCTTTGCATGCAGGTTTTCGGCAATACGGGTAGCAAATTCTTTTACAGTATCCACCCCGGCTGCTTCCAGTAATTCAGCAAATTGACCGGCAACACCATTGATGCGGAATAAATCTGAATGATTTACCCAGGTTAATATCAGCGATTCCGGCAAACCGGTTTCCTGCGCAATTTTATGACGGCCAGATTTTGTTCCCCCTTTTTCCAGTAAATCTTCTGTGGTATGGATACCAATATTTCCTAATTTTTCTGCATAGTTGGTGCCAATGCCTTCAATATCTATTACTTTATACGCCATGTTGATTTACTATTAACAAAATTTCAGACCATTAAGTTGCAACAACTAATTGATAAGGAAAAATAAATTTCAGAAATAGTAATAAAAGACTTTAAGATAAGCGTTCGGTTCTTTTGTCATTGGTAGTAGGTACAAATTGGGAAGTTTGCGGCTGTAATGCATAATTTATTTTATCAATTGTAACTGAATATTTTAAATAAAGTAGCAATTTGTTTTTCCCGGCAATTTAATTTTATTTAAAGTAGGTCAAAAACTCATTCTTTTTTCTTGCTGAGATTTGTACAGAAGAGCCATCCTCCATTTGTACATAACCTCCCCGGCCATTGTAGTATTTTTTTACAAAATTGATATTAATAAGACTGGAATTGTGAACTCTAAAAAAAATTGAGGAAGGCAGAATGTCCTCAAATTCTTTTAGCTTTTTAGTTACAACAATCTTTCCCTTTCCTTTACAATAAATGAAAGTATAGTTGCCGGCCGCTTGCAAGTACATAATATTATCTATATCTTCAAAATAGCTGCCATCATTAGTGGGTAATATAATTTTGTTTGTTGAACTAAGCCCAGATCTTAGATTCTCAAGGAAAGTATTGATTTTTGTATCTATAGCATTGTTTTCCAAACGCGAGATTACTTTTTGTATGGCATCTTTAAGTTCGGTGATATTTACGGGTTTTAACAGGTAGTCAATAACAGAATATTTAAATGCTTTAATTGCATATTCATTAAACGCTGTAACAAAAATAACTTCAAATGAAACTGGTAGTAATTTGTCCAGGAGATCAAAAGCATTTCCGTGCGATAATTCTATGTCTAAGAATACCAGGTCGGGTTTAGCTTGCCTGATTAATTCATATGCTTTGGCTGGGTTTTGAGCAGTTCCGGAAACCATTACCCCGGGGCAATATTGTTTTATCAGTTCAGTAAGGGTAATAATATTACCCGGTTCGTCATCAATTATTACAGCAGAAACAGGCTTCATGTTTATAAGGGTATATTTAATTCCACTAAAGTTCCGATCGGATTATCATTATTATCTTTTAAATCTGAAATATTTAAAGATATCTTCTTTTCTGAAACTGAATTCAGCAGACTTATTCTTTTATTGGTCAGGTTCATACCCCTGGACTGGTACTCAATATGCTGTTTGCTTTTATATTCAGCGGCTTTATCCCGTCCAACTCCGTTATCTTTTATTTGGCAGGTTACTACTTTATTGTTTTGATAAAACGTGATTTCAATCTTACCATTCCTATCAGATAAATTTCGTAATCCATGGCGAAGACTGTTCTCTACAAAAGGTTGAATAAGAAGTGAAGGTATTTGTACAATAGCAGGATTAG